>JASMFX010000085.1 GCA_030751555.1 Candidatus Woesearchaeota archaeon
AAAATCATTAACACAATAGTAACTATTGGAGTCTTAATCAAAAAAGCCACAATAAAATAATACCACCAGCCTTGGGAGGAATACATCCCCATCAAGTAGCCTGGATGTCCATCATTAGAGTGAGAAACAACATAAGTTAAACCTTCTACATACTTTCCTACATGTAAGAACCCATACCCACCAGCAACTACCAAATAACCAATTATAAAAATCCCTACAACCATACCATACAAAATAAAGGCCTTCTTACTCTTAAGTACATTAAAAAACGAACTATCTTCCTTCTTCTTCAATACAACAACAACTAAAATCAACAAAACATAAATTGGAATAAGGTACAATGCAGTAAATTTAGACAGCTGCGCCAACCCAAACGTCACACCGGCAATAACGAATGATTTAACACTAATATCATTGATAAACTTCCAGAAATAATAGACGGCGATAAAAATAAAACACGAAGCTCCCAGATCTATCGTAGCTAACCTGGAATGAGCCAATATATTTGGACTAAAAACATAAAGAAACAACGCAAACAACCCAGACTTTACTCCAAATAATTCCTTAGCAAACTTAAAAACATAGAACCCCAATAACAAAGCCAACAAAATCATTGGAATTCTGCCAAAAAACAATATCTTGTCCGCATCATTACCATATTCATAGAAAAACTGTTCCCCAAATTCCCAATGATACTGCCCCTCACTTTCATAAGCCTCAGCAAGCGCCCAATTTGTACTATTCAATGGCAATATTGGGTCCAAGAACAGCAAAGGAACCGTAGATATCATATCAATCAGGGGCAAAGCCTCAATATTCAGTCTAAAATCCCATGTTTTAATGTATGAGTAACCAGAAGCAAGATGACTAATCTCGTCCGTAGTAATTGATTTATCTCTAATACTAGTAATTGCCAAAGTAAACAATACTAAAAGAAGTAACACAACAATAAAATTCGCTCTTTTTTCAATCGTATCACTTAAACTCATCTTATTCAATCAACGTAACCTATGTTCAATACTCACTAATCTCTTCAGCTCTCCCTTTCTCTATAAGCACATTAGATATCTCAAAAGGTAGGCTTGCAACATCCTCTTCCTCAAAAGGACCATACTCCTCAAGCTCCTTGCCTAAAAACCTAGGAACAGCATGCAAAAATCTGATTAATTTAGTATCTCTCTTCTCTCCTTTATTGGCTTCCTTTACCAACCCGGAAGCCTCCTTCTTCTCCTCGATATTCTCGGGAACCTTGCCCTCAAGAACATTACTCAAAATCCCTTCCCTTCCAACATTAAGCGTACTTAATATCGATTTGAACAGAACTTCTTCATCCTTCAGTAAGATAGAAGTATCAACTTCAGCCTTAATCCTACTTTTATCTATTGCAAGGTTAATTATTTTCCTCTCCCTTCTCTCGTACAACTCCTTCAAGATTCTCTTAATATTCCTTATTTGTTGATCTATCTTGTCCCTTTCACCCAAAGACGAAGAACCTTCTTTTTCAGAAAGACTTTTTTTCTTATCCTGGATATAGTTAACAACATCTTCGAAGAAAGAATCATTAAGTTTCTGTAAGGCCTCCCTATCCTTCTCCCTCCTTAAGAGCTCAAAAAGGGCCTCATACGAAATAACAATCTCTTTAGTTTCATCCACTTTATCTCCCTCAATAAAGCAAAACCTAATGTCTATTTAAATTTTTAGTTACTTAAACGCAAATATTATATATCAGAATACTGCTCTTCCTAAAGTGGTGATTTACTACATAAATCACAGATATCCTCAGCAGTATTCTGAGTATGCTCAAAAACCACCTCATATGTTAGTGGCATGTGGAATATACTACTCATTTAGCATGGTGGTTTTCGACAAAATGACAAAAAATCATAAATCATATGGCAAAAATAGAGTTTAAAGACTTACAGTTCCAAGAAAAAGCAGATCAAATAGAGGTAACTTTCCAGAGATTGTTCACTTTCAAACTAAAAAAGGAAGACTTAAACAAAATAGACGCAAATAAAGTAGAAAAAAACGCCATTATCTTCAAAAACATCAATGAAAACAAAGCAAATAAAAAACTAAACAATCTCCTTCAGAAAGGATTCAGCCACCTAAGAAACAAACTCACTAATAAATCAACCATATACATACACCAAAACTCGGGGATACCCTTAATCGGCAATATCTCTTTCGGTTTAGTAGACAGAAATACCAATATCATAGAAGTAAAGCCCATAACAAGCTGTAATCTAGAATGTATATACTGCTCAGTTGATCAAGACAAAAGAGAAATAGACTTTGTAATTGAAGAAGAATACTTATCAAACGAGTTCAAGAATCTAGTAGAATTCAAAGACTCAAACAACATTGAAGCACATATAGCCAGCCAAGGAGAACCCCTCCTTTACGAACCTTTAACAGACCTTATAAGAAGCATCTCAAAGCTACCACAAGTCTCCACAATCTCCATAGACACAAACGGAGTCCTCCTAACAAAGGCCAAAGTAGACCAATTAGTAAGTGCTGGCCTAACAAGATTCAACTTCTCAATCAACGCCCTAGACTCCAAAATAACAAAGGAAATAGCAGGCAAATCATACAACATAGAAAAAATCAAAGAAATAGCAGAATACATAGCAAAAAAAACCAACATAATCATAACACCAGTACTCCTCAAAGGAATAAATGAGGAAGAAATGCCTAAAATAATAGAATTCGCAAAAAAGATAGGCGCAGACCTGGGAATTCAAAACTTCCTACCTTACAGATTCGGGAAAAATCCTGTAAAATCAATCGACTTCGACAAATTCTTCGATAAGCTAAGGGGATGGGAGAAAAAATACAACTTAAAGCTAATAAAAACAGAATCAGACTTCAATATCACTAAAACCAAACCATTACCTAAACCATTCAAAAAAGGAGATATAATAAAGGCCCAGATAGCCTGTCAAGGACGTTTTAAGGGCGAAAGAATAGCCATATCTGACAATAGATCCATCTCAATACCTCATTATCACAAAGAGGCTCCTCAAATCAAGCTAAGGATAACCAGATCAAAACACAACATATTCATCGGAGAACCAGTCTAAAACATCAAATCAAAAGAATTCTAAACATCTAAAAAATCACAAAGATTTAACAAATTTTAAAAAAATAAAAAAAAAGAAAAAAATTAATTTCTTTATTCCTCAGGGTCGACTACAGGGTCATCTACTACAGCTGCTGCCGTTACTTCTGAAACAGTACCTGTTGCAGTTGTAACCTCAACTTGTTCACCTTTCAAGTCATCAGCATAGTCTTGATAATCAGCTAAGACTTGTGATGCTTTTCTGGTGTCTGCTGCAGAATATCCAGCAACTAACAATGCAACGTTTCCGTTAGCATGCTCAATCAACTGAATCTTACCTTTTCCAGCTTCGAAGCCTGCTGCACAATCTGCAGGGTTTCCTAGAGCTTCTCTAGCTTTGCTGTTAGCACAAGGTCCACCAACTAAGATAGCATTCTGAGCCTTAACATCACTTACTTCTTTAGCAAGCTTTGTAGCTCCAACTTCTATCTTTTGTATGGTTACTGAGTCAGTTCCAGATGCAGTCCCTTCAGTTAACTTAGTCACTCCAGCAGTTACATATACATTAGCAATTGCTTCTTTCTCTGGAATGTTTATCACAACAGAGTCCTGATCACCACTTGTGTCGTGCTCAATAAATGAACCCCATTTGGTCATTCCATGTTTCATATTACTGTCGCTCTCTAATGCTGTTCCTGGATCTTTGTCAGTCCAATCTTCAGTATCTGCTATTTGGGAACTAGTCGTTACACCAGATGCAGATATCTTACTGCTAACTACTGTAAAACTTACATTTACGTAGTTCTTAGCAGCATCAGTCGATGTATCATCCCTAGTTATTGATGGAGCTTCCAAAATCTCAGTTCCGTTAGATAACAACCTAATCTTATGTCCATTTTGTGTCCACAAGTCAGCTCTCTTATCTCCGTCACTTCCATCATTTCCTATATCGCTAGTATCTCCAGCTATTTTTGTCAAGTTAGCATCCACATAACTTCCATCAACAGTTAATTCATATAAATAACCATCTTTATAGAATTCTGCCTTTCCAGCTGAGTCAACACTTACCGGGTCTGAATCTCCACCGATTTCTTTCAATGTTATTGTATTATCGCTGTTACTCATCTTCTTTATCTGCATTAGGTGGGAGTACTTGTTTGTTTCAACAACAAAAAAGTCATTTCTCCTAACATTTGTAATGTTAAGGTCAAAAGCATCTCCACACTTATCACTTTCTGTTGTAGCTCCTAGTTCACATGTACCAACAAGCCTAGTCCCATCAGAAGACAGAATAATTGGTGCTGCATCAGTGTTGTTGTAATACCAAAGTTCTTGGCTCAACTTAAGACCAGCTTTGTTTGTGTACTGTAGTCTCATTTTTTTGTTTCCACTTGGCGTTAGTTTGATTTCATCCAAATCAGATGTACTCATACTAGCAAACTGGAAGTCAATGTTCAATGTATTAAGCAAATCAACAACATCTTGGTCATCAGCTACATGCTCTGAAAGTTTTCCACCTACAGGCACATAATAGTTATCTGTTGACTGCCATGCAATTTGTATTGTGCTCAACGTTACTTCACTTGATGTGTTACTCCATACCAAGTCAGCTACTCCATCAGAGATATCATTTGTACCGATAGTTAAAGTTCCATCTGTATTATCCGCACTAGAGTTACTATCAACTAGCTTTAACTTTTGTGCCCCTAGATAGAATTCAACTACATCAGCAGTTACATCTCCAGCTTCATTTGGTAAAATTTCTTTAATACCCAGTTGTGTACCATCTTCAAGGTTTTCAGTATTTGTTGTTTCCAAAGCGTCTGTCGTCTCACCATTAATTACAAACTTAACCTTGTAAGGTGCAGTATCTGTAATCGTTGTAGCAGTAACCTCGTAGTCATTACCACTTATGGTATATGTTTTTGTCTCTCCTTCTTCTAATGTGTCAAGAACAGCTCCACCCATCATTTCAATGGTTAGTTTAGAACCAGTTGTAAATTCTGTGTTCAAAACGCTGTATTCTTTCCCTAATATTACAAATTTCTTGTTATCCAAGTCGTCTAAGTCTCTACTTGTGTCAACATCCGATTTTAGTGCTGTCGGGAATGATAGCTTATACCTAAATACTTCAGTTCCATCTGAAGCGTCTCCGGTAGCTGAATCAGACTTCACTCTAAGGTATAAAAGGGGGTCTTCTTCAACATCACTCTCTTCAGATACATCAAACACAACTGATGAATTACCAAGTGTCAGATATTGGTCATAAGTGTATGTTCCCTTGTCGTTTGTTAAAGTTCCACTAGCTAATGCCTGAAGTGAACTAGAGTCCAAAACATCTTTTACATCGCTCAGTCCTTCTATCAAGTTCAAGTCATCTCCACTAGCTTCAATCTTAAACACATCCCCTGTAATGCCGGCAGCTGAGCCAGCTGTTGTATCCGTCTTCTTTGTTGCAGCAAACTGTAGACTTACAGCAATGTCACTAACTCCAACGACATCTTCTACCTTTGCATCATCTCCTATAATCAGCACACCAGAAAACTTACCATCTGATATAAACGGTGCTGGGTAATCCGCCAAATCTGCGGCCATTGCCCCCATAAGGGTAGCTCCTAACATAGTAGCTCCTGTACCTAACGCCACTATTTTTTTCACCACTTTTCTTAATTTCATTTTATCTAAACACCTCCGTGTTCTTGTTTTTGGGTTATCTTTACCTTTTTTTTAATGTTGTAAAGACAACATTGAGTAAACCCTCTCCTATAGAGCTGTTTACCTACTACTCTAAAACAATTATTCATATTTAAAGTTTACGGTATCTATATTTACTCTAAAATATAGTTTGTACAATATATTTCTTTTCATTTTATCGTCGATAATCATTTTTCTTTACTACTCTTGAATGAAATTCAACTATTTGTTCATAAATCTCTCTACTCACAGGAGTCTGGATGTTATTTTTCACAAAATCTCTCTACTCGACCTATATTCCACCCAGAAAACCTCCTAATTGGCCAAAAAGGGCTATCATAGAACTTAGGTCGTTTATCGCTGCTTAAAAATGGCCTAGTTTGGGAGTGGTGTGTTAAAAAGTCATCCCACTCCTTAGTCGCCTCTTGCCCAACAATTGATGATTCATTCCACAACCCAGTTAAACTTCGAATAAATGGCATATCTCCACACTTAAATCCATCATCAGTATCTCCTCTACTACCTACTTTAAGCCCCTCTTGATATAATCTCTCGGATTCTAGCATTTTTACCCTAGTATCAAGTAACCTAAGAACAAGACCTATATCTTCAGTCTCTTCCATCCCAGCCACTTTCTCCTCAAGAACCTTTAATTCCTCAATCATGGACTCAATATCATCTAAACTTACTAATGTTCTCTCCCAATCATAATCGTATGTCCATCCGTCAGAAAACCTATTCTCAACATCTAAAGCCTCATTATAGAAATCAGCACCATATTTCTCGTCTAATCCCAACATCTCATTGAATCCTTTCTCGAAGGTATACGGTTCATCAACTCCAAAACCAACAAGATTACATCCACTAGTCAACAACACCAGCAATAACAACCACTTTTTCATAAAAAGTAATAAATATTCCATTATTTAAAAATTTTTTCATGTTATATTTTACCTATTCTTGACAAACGTAATATTTAAATAAGATTTAAACCTATACCCAGTTATGATAGATATCTATAAATTCCATGATGGAACAATCAGCAATACCGGTATCGATACCCTTTCTAGTCAATCTCACGTCTGGGCAGACTTAATTAACCCGACTCAAGAAGAGGTTAAACAAATAGCATTAAAAGCAGGAATCCCCTTAATCGACCTAAAGGAAACCCTAGACAAAGAAGAGCGTCCTAAAGTTATTGACTTAGATCATTACTCTTTAATCATCTTCAGAGCGCCTTTCTTCAACAATGGCGAGGTATCCACAACGCCAGTCTCAATATTCCTCTCAAAAAATAAGAATAACGTCATAACAATCAGATTAAAAGAGATAAAATCTATAAGAAAGATTAAAGAAGAACTAGCGAATAACAAAACAGCCATCTTCGAAAAGGGCCTAAGTTATTTCGTCTACCGTCTTCTAGACGTCATTCTAGAGAGTTATTTCAGAATACTCGATTATGTTGAGGAAACAATTGATAAAATTGAAGACAGAGTCTTAGAAAGGCCAGATAAAAAGGTGGTTGAACAGATATTTGAGACTAAAAAGATCTTAATCTATTTCCACAAAGCCCTAACAGCTAACAGGGAAGTAATTTCATACATAGAAAAAGAATACTCCCCTCATGTCAATAAGAGAGACATCAAACAGTTTAAGATACTCTACAATGATGTAATCCAGTTAATTGACATGGAAAGTACCTACAGAGACATTTTAACTGGCAGTTTAGATATATATCTATCCTCAGTTTCAAACAACCTAAATATCATAATTAAAAAGATGACTGCTATGGCATCATTCATTCTTATTCCTACTTTAATCTCAGGAATCTACGGTATGAACTTCAAATGGCTGCCAGAACTAGGGTGGAAGTATGGTTACTTCTTCTCGCTGGGACTCATGGTATTCTCAGTAATGCTTATGTATTTCTACTTTAAGAAGAAAGGTTGGATTTAATCAACTAAACCAACCAAAACCTTAGCAACCATTCAATTACACCTAATCAACCCAATATTTTGTAAAACGCATCAAATATTGAGGTGTCAGTTGTAATTGTATAAAAATTTATTCCAAGACTAGTACACGCATCATCAATCTTAGAAATATGTTCATCTAACATTTTTTGGTAACCCATCCTGGATCTCTGACTTATATAAGTCCTTAGTTTCTCTTTCGTTTCGCTGTCTTCCAACTTAAAGTCTCCACTAAACTTAAGATCTTTCTCAACAGGGTCAAGAACTTGGATAACCTTAACTTGATTCCTTCCAAACAATTGGACTGCCTTAATAACCTCACTAGGATCGATAAGAAAATCGGATATCAAAAATATCATTGCTCTACTTCCAATAACCTTCCTGTACTGAGTTATGGCCTCTAAAACTTTAGATGTCCCCTCCGTCTTTAATTTATTCAGATGGTGTACCATTGACGCAAGCTGAGACATCCCCCGATTAGGTCTAAATACCTCAAGACTTTCAGCAAAAGTTGAAAACATAAACTTTTCATTACCTTTCATAGCAAGATACGCAAAACCAACACCAAGCATAGAGGCATAGTCAAACTTAGTAATTTGTTTCCCAAAATTCATACTTGCACTGCTGTCGATTATGACATGCACAACTAAACTCCTCTCTTCTTCAAAGGTCTTAATCATTAAGTCATCTGTTCTTGCAAAAACCTTCCAATCAATTGCTCTAAAGTCATCTCCTGGAGCATAGACTCTATGATCCTTGAATATGATGCCTCTTCCAAGTGCAATCGACTTTCTAGGTCCTGAATATTTAGAGGTAACTCTTTTATTCAAGACCAAACTAAACTTCGCCAGCTGACTTAGATAACTTGTATCAATCATTTGATTTTCTCACCTTCTAATCTCCATCATCACCACAATCATTGCCATCATCACCACAACATCATCATTTTAGTTTTGTAACTAGCTCTTTTATAGCATCATCAGTTGTAAGTCCCTTCCTCTCAGCTTCAAAGTTTAATATAATCCTATGCCGAAGAACTGGGAAAGCCATAGCATCAATATCCTCATTACTTACATGATTTCTTCCCTTCATCAATGCTCTCGCCTTAGCAGCCAATATAAGCCCAATTGATGCTCTTGGTGAAGCCCCATACTGGATTAATTGTTTGTTAGTCCTTGTAGCTGCAATCATTTTAACAACTCTTTTTTTGATGTCATTTGCAACAGGCACTTGCCTTGTAAGGCCCTGCAGTGTTAGAAGCTGATTCTTAGTCAATGCATTCTTCAGTCTTCTATTTTTAATCTCTCCAGAGTATTCATCAACAATCTTTAACTCTTCATCCAGTGTAGGGTAATCTAATTTTACCTTCAACAAGAACCTGTCAGCCTGTGCCTCAGGTAACGGATAGGTTCCTTCTTGCTCTATCGGATTCTGTGTTGCCAGAACAAAAAAAGGCGGATCCAGTTTAAATGTATTATTCCCAACCGTAACTTGTTTCTCCTGCATCGCTTCTAACATTGCAGATTGTGTTTTAGGAGTCGCTCTATTAATCTCATCAGCTAAAACAATATTTGCAAATACTGGCCCTGGCTGAAACTTGAAATCTCTCTTTCCCTTCTCCTCTGTAATGATGTATGTCCCAGTTATATCTGATGGCATTAGATCAGGAGTACTCTGAATCCTGTTAAACTTCAATTCCATCAACTCTGACAAAGTTTTGATAGCTAGGGTCTTTGCCAGCCCAGGATTTCCTTCAAGCAATGCATTGCTATCACACAATAAAGCAATGATAACATGTTCAAGCATTTCCCTCTGCCCAACTATGACTCTTTCAATCTCTTTCAATAACCCATCAAATAGTTCTTTGTAATTTTTCATTCTCATCACACCCCATATTTTGTTTTTTTAGTTTTATCATTTTCACCATTCATCCTTTATTTCTATCTTTTTATTATTTATTTTTATTTATCCTAATTATTATCCCTTCAACTTCTCATAATAAGCCTTCACAAGCTCCTGCTGTTCTTTAGGGATGTTCTCCTCATAAACAACAGAAGACTCAACAAAAACTTCAGAGGGAAACGTTTCATCAAACTGCCTTCGTTCAATATCCCCTCCCTCCCTCACACTAACTTTATAATTCGAAGGTCTGATCTTAATGCTAAGTTCATTATCTCCCAGCTGTGCAACAGAGTCATCCCCATAAATATCCTCACTTATATTCAGTTCAACTGAAACATCACCTTTGCCTTTTAACAATGTCCTATTCATTAATTTTTCCATCATCATTGATGAAGATAAGCTAGCAATATCAACATTCAAGACAGCAATAAGGACAATCAGGAAACATAGGACTATACTTATTGTAATCTTCCAAGAAACTTCCTTTGTGTTAATAAAGGAAGAAACTCTAACTTGTTTCATATCTCCTATCACTTCTTTCTCAAGCTCATCAACGATAGGATTCTCAACTGCAGCATTATCTCTAGCTGTCCTTAATTTTTCTTTTAATAAATCATAATGTGATTCAACCAATCTAGCTTTATCTTTTTTCTGCATCTTCACATAAATGAAGAAAACAAAATAAGCAATTGACGGTCCAAGGGCAGCCAAAGGATAGAAATTGAAAAATGTCAACAATAGATAAAATACTAAGAAGATTAACAAAGCATTCAACAACTCTTCAAAAATTAGAATGCCATCTAATGTAAAGTTCATCTCATTTAGTACTTTCTTAAATTGTTTCATCTTTCTTTTTTCCAATGGTTATCTTATCCAGTGTATGTATCTAACTCCTCTTCGCAATTATCCCATTTACCTTTGTATTGAACCTTTAATGATCTTTCCGTATCTCTCTCCTCCTCAAATGTATCCCTTTCAGCCTTATAAGCATCTCTGTCATGTTCAGCAGTCGCCAAAAAACCCTGACTTTCAGTGTACAATCCTTGGAATTCTATCTTAGATTTTTCTTCTCTATCCTTCCAAGCCACCATCTCTTCATATTTCTCATTTAAACTCTTCTCTTTCTCAGCCTTTATCTGAAGTTGGATACTTGTTTGGTTCAGTTTTATTTTCTCTTGCTGTAAATTAGATGTAACATCACTAAGTTCACCCAATTTACCCCTATACTCACTAGTTAGATTTTCAAAAGTTGTCTGATAATAAGCAGTAAAACCTGCAAAAACAAGCAGAGTCGCAATTATCAAAACAAACATCCCAAAGTTAACATCTCTTTTCATGACAGCCATAATCTCACCTCAATACAAACTATAATTCCTTACTCTTTTCATTAATCCTCCTGTAAAATATCTCATAAATAAAAGTTATGAGTGCAACTATAATCACAACATAAGCATAGTTAGTTGAATGTACTTTTATTCTTTTTGAAACTCTTTTTATTGTCGAAAGAATATCATCAGTATTTTCTGGTTCAAAGACTTCCCCGCCACTACTCTCAACAAGTTTTAAAAATTCTGGATTCAGACCAAGATTTTCATACTCATCATTATAGTTTACTGCAAACTCAGCTCCTAAAACAGTATGAAATCCAGTTTCTTTTGGAGTATATGACGTTGAATACAAATTGACATCTCTCTTGTAGAATGTAAGTCCCTTAGCCTTAGGTAATTCATTCGAGACTACATTAATATCTGTATCCCTCCCTAAACCAGTATCTCTAATACTCACATCAAACTCCTTGTTCCTACTCATATCCCCTATAACCCAATTTACTATCTTCGTTATCAATTTAGAATTCTTTTTTGTCAACAACTCGCCGCCCCATTTTGTACCATCATCAGTTGCCAAAGTAGCAACCCTCCCAATCCCAAATCTCCATACAGTAACCATTGGAATATTTTTATTAGTTGTAACTAACAGCCGGGAAGCAGGTTTAGGTATTACTAAATTGTACCCACTAACAACTGCACCCAAACTTAAATTGTAAGTTATGAAATGGGTACTCTCTAATATCGACAAGCTGTTGAAAAAATCAGTCTCCTTCTGACTCTTATCTTGTTTTCCAAATAATATATTCAGTCTGTTTGAAGCATCAGTTGGGAAGTAAGCACCATTTCCAAATAATGCAATCTGGGATAAAAGTTCATCATCCCTCTTAGAACTGCCGCCAATAATAACCTTAGTCTCATCAATTGAAGAACCAACACCCACCACATAAATTTTAGTACCTCTATTCGCAACATCAAGTGCAGCTTGTCTTGTATCTTCTTTTAGCTTACTATAAGTTGTAGACCCGTCGCTGATAAATATAATATTCTTACTCCCAGAAACACTTTTCAATAATTCATGCGCACTTAAGATCCCATAATCAAAATACGACTGCCCTCCAAATGATAGTCTGGATATCTTATCTTTTGTTTCATTGATATGCTGCTTAAGGGGAAGTATTGGAGTTACTAATCCAATTTTTCTGCTCGCCCCATCACTATAGAATGTAATCACTCCTACATTATTGTCAGGATGCAAACTTTCGATAACGCTTATCGCCAATGCCTTCTCAAGGCCAATATGGCTAGCCGTTCCTGAAGAAGCATCTATAACAACCATAATATTCACATCACTCTTCTCACCCTCTTCACCAGCTCCAACCTTCACAGGAAGCAGTGATTGATAAAGCTGAACTCCTCCATCTAAACTTTTTAAGCTATCATCTCTGTCAAAAGACCTCTCCCCCCCAATAACAAAAAGTCCATTTCCATCAGAAACATAATTATTCAACAAATCAATTTTTGGAGCAATGTCCTGTGCAGGGATATCATTAATAATCACAGAAGAATATTTTCCTAAGTTACTAGGAAGCTCAGTCCCAACATCAACGTTATATATTTCCCTTAAGGATGCTTCCAACGGAGAACTTTTCTGAGATGCAAGAAAGATTAGCGGCCTTTGGATAACTTTAACTGCTTTGTAATATTTATTATTGCTTGAAAAGGAATCCCCTTCACCAACATTAGTTAACCTAACTTCAATTCTATGATATCCATCAGAGAAACTTTTCAATACAGGATAAGTACTTGCTCCACTTCCATCCTCATCTCTTACTGCCTCACCATCAACAAGTATTGTAATGTGGTATGAAATTTCTTCGCCAACATTATTTACAACAACATTAAAAAGCTCCTCAACATCAAGTATAGTTTGAGACGGCCCCTCAATCACAACTCCTACATCACTCTCAACAGGCTTTAATCTTATCGTATTGATTGTAGAATTCAAACCATTAGCAAAACTGATCATATCTCCCAACAACTTACCTTTATTACTGTATCCATCAGAGACAACCAATACATTATCATCTCCTTGAATGTTCTGCAGGATTCCATCACCTATTGCAGAAACATCTCCCCTTCCAATGGATCTCATTTCAACAGGAATCCTATCCTTCAGTTCCTTATACACTCCATCAACTAGACTAGTATCAAACAAACCAAATGAAGATGAATTATCAACTAGTATTGTCAGTGAAATGTCTCCTGGAACAATCTTCTCTTCTAAAATATATGGAGACGCAAGAGCAATTAATAACGCAGAAAAAATAACAATCCTTGTAATCATCATTATCTTTCTCAAATTGTATTTCTCTTTCTTGTATTCTTTTTCTTCTTGGTCGCTCCTAAACTTTACAAGATTCTTCTTTATTATCAAAGGAATGATGAATAACAGTAATGGGATTAACCATAGTAAGTAACTATACTTAAAGCAGATTTGACCAATACAATATGGCAGTAACATCATCGTTATAGGTCCCCCCTTCTTTTAACAACATAAAGTTCAATTATCAATAAGATCAACCCAATTGTAATTAATATCACATCAAGATTGAGATGTTTATTTCTACTCTCACTAGTTACCTTAAAATTCTTTTTATCGTTTTGGAATTTTTCATTCTTTCCAACATCAGATTCCTTTTCATCAACTACATTTACAGCTACACTTTTACCATCGAATTGATAGATTCCAGCTTCATCTAAAATAAGACTTGAAGCTTCCGTAGTTGTAGAGGGGGTCTTAATCTTCTGCTTCTCAACCTGGATTATTTTGCCAGCCTTGAAATTAAAAGAAGATATGTCTTCTGCCTCAATTAAAAAATTAATCAGTGAATCCCAAAAGATTGGGTAAGAAGGCAGCTGCCAGAAATCACTGCTGTCATCATAAATACCATAGTAAAGTGCACTACCCTTGCCTATATCTTTAAGGGAAATCAAAGGACTTCCTTCTGATGTCGACGCTATTACAAGAGTATTATCTTCAGCAGTCCCGCTTACATATTTAGATACTGCAGCAAAACATCTGTCCTTCTGAAAATATCTTGTGAATTGATTAAACACATCAACGCAAACCTGAACATTATTTTGTTGGACTCCTTGTGATTTAATCATCGCTAGGTCAGCCATCCTCATCTGATCGATATCGTCTTGCGCAGATATTATTACTTTGCCTCCTTTTTTTGCATAGTCGGACAAATCTTCAAAAGTTCCAGGAACATATTGAAATTTACTCAATATTATCACGTCATAATTTGGAAGCAATGACCTTTCAGGTGAAAAATATTTAGTCTCAATTTCTATATCTCCAGAAGCCAAAAGTGCAGGAATTAATTTATTACCTCCATCATCTGTAACTAAGAGAACCTTTACCTTATCTTTAAGAGGGGCACTAACATAGAGTTTATTGTCAAGCTCAAAATCATCTTTTACATCGATGCTAATCTCACTCACTCCAGGGGAAGTTCTAAATTCAAAACTCTCAACAGACTTAGGTAATATCTCAATTGGGTCTGACCTCCCAACCTTCTCCCCCTCCAGCTTAACCGTAATCGTCTCTTCTTTATCATTATAGTTCTTGACATAAACTTTAGTGGTATATTTATCAACATCCATGTCTATGATCCCTACATTTTTTACATTACCTGAAACATCAACAAAAACTACTTCAATTTCATTAGATGATAATATTCTTTTTGCAACGTGAACATCAATACCATCACTATAGCTAAAATCGCTTATTACTACAACCCTTCCAGGTCGATTACCAAGTATTTCCTTCCCGAGAAGCATTGCATCACCTAAATTTGTAGATGTTGCTTTCGCCTTAACCTTCCCTAGTAGGTCGGCAGCAGTTTCGCTGTCTCCATCCTCAAGGACAATTAAAGGAGTATTCTCAGCTAACAATAAGCTTACTCTCCCACTTAGATATTGCCTAGCCTCATTAACTGCTTTTTGAAATCTAGTCCCTCCGCCATATTTGGTTTGCATAGATGCACTAACATCCAGAACAATGACCGTGTTCTCAGCAGTTATACTATGGGACAAAATAATGTAGGGCAACGCAATTGCAAATGCCATAAGGAGGATAGCAAATAACTGCAGAAAGAAAAGTAGATTTCTTGTCAACGTCCTAAAGAAAGAATGTTGTTTTGCAACCTTCTGTTGTTTTACGAGAAACATTAATGAGGGAACAATCTTATTCTGCACCTTTGGCCTTCTGAGATATATTATTATAAATGGAACTAATGCCAATAGCGACCACAATCCACTTATATTATCGAATGCCATACTACTTCTTAATTACTCCTTTCTTTTTGTTCAACTTAATAGCGAGATCCTTAGGATTTATCAGTTCCTTAAGCACAATCAAAAAATCACCCACTTCATACCAATAAACTTCTGAATTTAACTCTATCTCGAGGTCATCCCTCGCCTCAAATGGCATGGTAACCTGCCCCTGCTTCGTAATCTTCGCCTTCCCTATAAACTTCGGATCCATTTTTTGTTGTCAAGAACCACCAGTCACAGTTCCTTTGCTATGGACTGGTGGTATGATTTTTGAGTGGTTCTTGATCATGCTCAGAAATATACTCGCAGTATATTTCCGACATATTAATATTAATAATATTAATACTATTATTAGTAATCTTAATATTAATATTTATATACTTTTCGGTTCTATTTGGGAATTTCACAAACTTTAAAAGGATTTTAAGACCTCCATTTGATATGACACGAAGAAAAAATAAAGATGGAACTCTTCAGAAACGAGTAGTTGGATGTCTACTACAATCTCCATGGGATGAAGGTAGTTACGACTCATCTAACATCGACGATACATTCTATTTTTCTGAAGAGCATCGACATTTACTTATGACTAGGGGGGATGGAGAATATAAATACCATGACCCAGAAATGAGAAAGGCTAGATGGAACAATCCTTTTTTCTCAGCTCATTATTGTTGGGCAGCTAAAGCAGTTCTTGAAAGAGCGATTGATGAATTTCAAGGAGACATAAGACAAGGACTTACCAGCGTTATAGCTACCCCTTCTTCACTAATTGATATTTCAGAACTTGGCATAGAAGCCAGAAATGGAGAATTCGAATTTTATACTGCACTTGGAGAAGCTCTGTCAATGTCTGAAGAAGTTGATAGCGGAATAGCAGACTACCTCGGGCAAGCTGGATTTGAAGGAGAACTACTGGAAGCCCTTATTGCCGTAAACAAATACGACAAAAGAATAATCGGAGCCCTAGCAGAACTAACACCTGAACAACTAATGGGCTATGCCACAGAACACTACAAACCAGAACCTCCATCAACACCAGAACCACCACCAACAGCCAACCTTTAATCTAAATTAGATACTTTTTTAAAACCTCAAAACTTCCTTTTTTATATGAATTTCACAAAAATAGAGTCAGCAATAAAGTTAATGCAAAGAGGAAAATTCCTTATCGTTGTTGACGACGAAAACAGAGAAAACGAAGGAGACATAGTTATAGCTGCAGAAAAAGCAACTCCTTCAAAGATTAACTACATGCTTAAACACGCCAGAGGAATAATGTGCCTGCCAACAGCAGCAGAAAGACTAGACGAATTAAAAATCCCCCTAATGGTATCGGACAACTCAGACAAATTCAATACTCCTTTTACAGTCTCAATTGATGCAAAAAGAAACACCACAACAGGAGTCTCTGTCTCAGACAGATTAGAAACAATAAAAGTTATCCTAAATAAAGATTCAAAACCGGAAGACTTAGTCCGACCAGGTCACATGTTCCCATTAAGAGCAAATGGAAACGGAGTTCTAGACAGACCAGGCCATACAGAAGCAGCAGTAGATTTGTGTAAGCTAGCCGGCCTATCACAAGTAGCAATCATCGCAGAGATCATGAATGATGATGGTTCAATGGCAAGATTAGAAGACTTAGAAGAGTTCGCAAAGAAGCATAATCTAGAGATGATCACAATAAAAGATCTGATAGAGTACAGAAAGGCCAATTCTTAACTTATCCATAGAATAATCTCATTTGTAACAATAGTAACATAAAATTTATAAACAAATTTTGATTTCCCAAAAATATGGCAAAACCTATTGAATTGGTTATGATTGGTAGTGGAGCTGTTGGACTGTCTGTCCTCGAGATGCTTCCTGAATATCGCGATAGAGATAAAGTCAGAGTTGCCGCAATCGCCGATAGTAGAGGATCTATTTCTTCTAATAATGATAGTCCTGGTGGAATTAGCGACGATGCCCTACTTCAAATTGTAGACCATAAATCGGCAGGACATAGATTAGCTCAATTCCCTACTGGCCAAACGCTTGGATATTCACCAGGCCCATTCACAAGTGCATCTTTAGATGCCGTTGTTGATTCAAGTAGGGACACTGCTATTGTAGACGTTACTGCTTCAGAAGACACACTTCCACTCATTCATCACGCAGTCGTTGACGAAGGCGCGTACGCTGCAGCAGCCAACAAACATCCATTTGTTCAGGATACAGTAAGGGGAGTAGAGATGGCGTATGATCTGATTAAGCTGGCATTCGAAGGAAGGGTAGCTCTTCGTGCAACAGTTGGCGCTAACATAGGAATCTCAACAAGAGTTATCCATACATTAACAACAGAACATCCATCTGAATTCAGAGCAGAAGGCTGCGTCAGTGGCACTTTAGCATATGCATGTAATCAACTTCCAGAAGGACAAGCCTTCTCCGAAATAGCAAGAGCTGCTAATGAGGAAGGGTATACAGAGCCAACTCCATGGACCGACTTCTCAGGTGAAGACGTGAGAAATAAGATGATAATTATAGGGGAGTTAGTTGCTTATCATTTTGGTGTCAATCCAGGTGATGTAATGGTCAACCACCGTTCATTTATTGAGGGGGCATTTTCTAGTCCTGCTGACTATCAAGCTGTAGCTAGTCAACTATCTTCTCTTGGAAAGGATGATTTTGTTGAAGCAATTAGAGAACACGATGCCGTATTAGGAGATTATTTTGGAAACGTCTCTGAAGGGCACACATTCAGATATTGCGGTACAGTGTCTTATAATAGGGCAGAACATACAGTTGAAGTGGACGTTGGATTAGAACAAGTTCCAGTTGACGGTCCACTAGGGATGTTAGAGGGCACAACAAACCTCTTAAGGATTCAATTAGATGAACCAGGCAAAGAACTTATTATGCAAGGGCCAGGAGCAGGTCCTGAAACAACAGCACGAGCTGTACTTGGCGACGTTAGTCAGATCGTAAGACACCATCAAAATAACTATAGATAATAAAAATATCAATTCTACTCACTATTTGTTCTATATAAGACATCAATGTCCATTTCTGTTTTCTACAAGTCAATAAGTTTATAAAGTAATATACTAGATTATAATCTAATAAAAACTTACCAATAAACAATTAAAATATAAATCAAAAAGACGAGACACATTCGCAATTTCATTTGAGGATAGTGGTGCAGTGAAATTGCTAATGAACCACAGTCTTTATTTAATATTAAAAAATTTCAACCATTGGAAAACCAAATTAACCGTATTGGAGAATAAAA
>JASMFX010000086.1 GCA_030751555.1 Candidatus Woesearchaeota archaeon
CCACGAATAATGGGAGATTAGATTACATTGAAACATTAAAAGGATGGGGAGATTGGTCCTCTGTCTGGGCATCACCCAAAAAAACCTTGAAAGCCATCAAAGGATACATAAAACTCGTCCCAAAATATTTAACCAGCAGGAATTTTAGGACACAATTATCCTTTTTACGACACCATGATCAGACAGAACTGTTTAAAAGAAAGATTTTTAGTCATGAGAGAATGTTTTTTGAAAAAAAATAATACTAATACTCCCCTTTCTTCCTCAATTCATCCCAGTCAAACTTTTCCTCAATAAGGTGCTTGCAACGCAGTGAAGTATCAGCCCAGATCTCAAAATCTTTCTTTCGAGCATCAAAACAAAAATACTTATCATCTGTAGCATCCAAATCATCTTTATACCTAAACTTAATATCCTTAAAAACATCCTTATGAACTAAAAGACAGCCAACACCGCAATATGCAATATTAATAAGCTCATCTGCCCATACCTCATCCTTAGTAAGCATCCTACATTGCCCCCATTTGCCCTCTCGTTTATGAAACTTAAAGACAATAGGCTTTACAACTACATCACCATTCATGAGCTTCTGAGGGCTAAAATAGACCCCACTAACAATTTTTTTATCATGAGCAAGGAGTTTAAGCAAAATATCTGGCTTTGGAATAACATCCTGCTCTAAGGAAAAAAGATAATCATAACCCTTTTTCAGAACAACATCTCGCATAAGGTTCCTGCTCTCAATAATCCTATCCCTGGCCTTTTTTCTGTGAGGTGTTGACTCTACTGGCAAACCTAACTCTTCAATCATCTCAACATAGGAATCATCTTTTGAATTATCAACCAATAAAATATCATAATTAGGATACATTAAATTTTTCACAGCATAAGCATATCTCTCTAGACAATAAGAATATTCACCATAAGTTGGACAACCCACCAAAATCTTGGGAAAAAGCCGCTGATCCACAGCAAAAAGTTTATCAGGTTTGCCCTCCCATTTATCCTTGTAAATCTTGAGATTAGTTTTTATAGTATGCAGAGCACGGCCTTTATCAAGATTCTTTGTCCCAGCTTCCAGATGATACAAAACAGCTTTGGGATTATACACAACTTTAAAGCCCTGCTCCCTACAACGAAGGCAAAAATCAACATCTTCATAATTGCCATCAGGATAATCAAGGCTGAGGCCATGCAATTTTTCAAAGACCTTCTGCCTGATAAGTGCACATGCAAACGTTACAGCAGGATACTCTACAACCATATCTGTCTTCTCGCTGGGCTTTTCTCCCCAAAAAGGGTGATAGGGCTGCCGATTCTTATAACAAGCTAAACCAGCATGCTGAATCTTTCCATCAGGAAAAAGCAGTTTTGCTCCTACAACAGCTACCTTTTTGTCCTTAAAGGTCTCTAGCATTTCCTCTAACCATGGCTGGAAAAACTCTACATCATTATTCAATGCTAGAATAAACTCTCCTGTTGCTTCATTAACCCCCTGATTAATGCTAACAGAGAAGGATTTATTCATTTCATTAGTAAGAACCTTAATATCTGGATATTTTTTCAGCAGTTCTGGAGTCTCGTCAGGGCTATTATTATCAATAACAATAACCTCAAAAAGATCCTTAGGAGTATGTTGATACAGGGTCTCAAGGCATTTCTTTGTGAGATGCACCTGGCCACATACAGGGATTATTATGGATACTTTTGGCATTGAGAAAGAGAAAAAGTAGGGTATAATAAAGCTTTTGCTATTTTAGGCTATGATACGCATCTCTAAATGTTTTTCCTTGCTTAACCATCTTATAAGCTTTCTCAGTGGTATAGAGTTCGTTTGTAACAGCTTTTTCGCATTTTTCCTTATGAACCTTCAAATTATTGATTACTAGAGTCATAATGCTAATACAATCATTAGCTACTTCCAAAGCATTCATCACAGGCTCCTTAGTCAACTGCATATCACGATTATATCCTGATATGAGATTCCCGCAGATGCTTTTCAACTGCATTTCATAACCTAACACAATATGATACTTCCCACGCACAAGCTCAAAAACATCGTAATTCTTCTTCTGAGGCATAATAGAACTTCCAGTAAGAAAATTATCAGGAAGTGAAAAAAAGTCAAACTCAGACATAGTATAGAGCATAAGATCAGTTGCAAGTTTATTGAGGTCCAACAGCACCGCACCCAACGCAGAAACGATAATCCCCTCAAATTTCCCTCTGCTTAACTGCACATAGAGACTATTCTCCTGCACCTTTGCGAATTTGAGCAGTTTTGCAGTCAGCTCTTTGTCGACTTCCAATCCAGGTGTCCCAAAGCCAGCTGCACCTCCTAGAGGATTCTGATCAATCAGGGTTAAAACATATTCAAGGTATTTGATATTATCCTCCATAGATGCACTAAACGATCCTATCCAAAGACCAATACTACTTGGCATTGCTTTTTGCATATGAGTGTAGCCAGGCATCTTAATTGCACCATGCTTATCAGTAAGCTTTTTCCCAGCATCTGAAAAATCTTTACACAATTGAATTATCTGTTTTAGATTATCTTTGTAGAATAAACGTAATACAACCTGCACCTGATCATTTCTTGACCTTCCAGTGTGAATCTTT
>JASMFX010000087.1 GCA_030751555.1 Candidatus Woesearchaeota archaeon
GATTCAAAGAGGATATTTTTTGAATGGAATGAATGGTTGAGAAAACAGCATAAGAGAAAGAGTTTAGAATAAAATGGCTGACATAAAAAAAGAGGAGTATGAGAGTCTTTTGGCTAAATATAAGAGTAAGGTTGAGGAAGAGTTAGGTGGTAGTGTAAATACTCCTAGACAGATAGTCACGAAAGAATACCAACAATTTAGGAAAGAGTTCATCTCCACCCATATGTCTATATACGAGCAAGCTTGTAATCTTAGTGAACAACTTTTGAAGGTAGCTCCTGATAAAAAGAAGGAAGCTGATCTGAAAGAGGCCTTAGGAACGTGTCACCTTAATGTTACTCCAGTGGGCGTTGTTTCTTTTTCGTTGCTTGCTCCGATATTGTTAATATTAATCGGTTCATTAGTCTCATTTGTAGCTTTCCAGGAATTCTTTTTTGTATTCTTCTTTTTTATTGTAGGGGTGTCTTTGATTGCTCCATTGAATAAACTTCCAGAGTTTTTGGCTAATAGCTGGAGACTTAAGGCTTCGAATCAGATGGTATTGTGCATCTTTTATGTTGTAACTTATATGAGGCATACATCAAATATTGAGAATGCCGTTGCTTTTGCAGCAGAACATTTGAGTCCTCCTTTGTCTGTTGACTTGAAGAAGGTTTTGTGGGATGTTGAGACTGGGAAGTATGAATCAGTCAAAGAATCGTTGGAAGTATATCTTTCTGGGTGGAAGAAATGGAATATGGAGTTTGTTGAATCATTCCATCTGATAATATCTTCACTATATGAAAAGTCGGAAGACAGAAGGTTGAGGTCATTAGACAGATCGTTGGATGTTATTCTAAATGAAACTTATGAGAAGATGCTGCATTATGCACACAATTTGAAATCTCCAATAACCATGCTACACATGTTAGGGATTATTCTGCCAATCTTAGGATTAGTTATTCTACCTTTGGTTGTCAGCTTTATGGAAGGAATAAGGTGGTTTCATATTGCTACTATCTACAATATTGCACTCCCCCTCACTGTATATGTTATGGGGAAGAACATCTTGTCTAAGAGACCTACGGGGTATGGAGATACCGATATTAGTGAAGATAATCCTGCTTTGAAGAAATATAGGAATTCAATATTTAAAATTGGTGGTGCTGAGGTTGCAGTGAATCCATTATGGATTGCAGTATTTATTGGTGCGGTGTTATTTTTGATTGGGTTTTCCCCTATAGTTTTGAACTTTTTAGAGGTTTCTGATGTAGGTATAGGTACTGAAGATATATCCAGCTCATGCGGATATGTTTTTTGCTTGTTGGGATATGAAACTATGGAGAATGGTGATGTTAGGGGTCCTTTTGGTCTTGGAGCTTCGGTGTTGAGCTTGGCTGTCACGCTGGCTTTGGGTTTAGGGTTCGGACTGTATTTTAAATTGAAGTCTAAGAATGTAATTAAATTAAGAGAGAAGTCTAAGAAACTCGAGGATGAATTTGCGTCTGCATTATTCCAACTAGGGAATAAGTTAGGTGATGGTTTTCCTGCTGAGGTTGCTGTTGGGAAGGTTGCTGAGACTATGGCTGGAACAACATCCGGGAATTTCTTTTCAATGGTCAGTTTAAATATAAGGAGACTTGGGATGGGTGTTGAGGAGGCTATCTTTAATCCTAAGTATGGTGCTATGCTTTATTTCCCATCAAAGATTATTGAGAGTTCTATGAAAGTTTTGGTTGAGTCTGTTAAGAAAGGGCCTGAGATTGCTGCTCAGTCTTTAATGAATGTTTCTAGGTATATTAAAGAGATCCATAAGGTTAATGAGCGGCTTAGGGATTTGATGGCCGACATTATATCTTCTATGAGTTCTCAGATTAAGTTTTTGACTCCGATTATTGCAGGTATTGTGATTGGAATAACTTCTATGATTTCATCAATAATTGGTAAATTGGGTAAGATGATTGCTTCAGGTGGTGGGGCTGATACTGGACTTGGGGCCTTGAGTGGAATAAGTTTTAGCATTGGAGTTCCAACTTATTTCTTTCAGATAATTGTTGGAATCTATGTTGTGCAGATTGTGTATATTCTGACTATTCTTTCTAATGGTATACAAAACGGCTCTGATAAATTGAATGAGAGATTTAATCTTGGAAAGAATTTAATCAGTAGTCCTATATTGTTTTGTGTTGTTGCTTTCTTAGTTATGGTGATATTTAATATGATTGCCGGAACAATTCTAGAAGGTGTTGTTGGGATATAAAGAAAAAATGGGGTTACTGGAATTTGAATCCAGGACACCTACGTCTTCAGCGTAGTGCTCTCCCAGGCTGAGCTATAACCCCATCAAAGTATAAAAGAAATCAAATTTGTTTAAATAGGTTTTGGTTTGGGAAATGTTTGGTTATTAATATAAAAAATCATTAAAAAATAATCAATAATTAATAAAAGTTAATAAAAATAAATAAATAGTGGAAAGATATTAATACTAGACATTCTAGAGATATAATTGGTGATGTGTAATGCCTGTTGTTTTATCTACTGGAAATCCAGAAAAAGTTACTTTAGTTAGATTAGTTGAATATGCTGCTGTTCAATTGGACGAAGACAATCAAACTTTTGTTGACATGACTGTTGCTGCAATCTTGAATGTCGAAGAACCAACTGATATTTCCATGTTAGTAAGAGGGGGACCAGAGAAATTAAGAGATAGGGGTCATATGTGGGCTCCTGGTGAAAAGTACATGTTACCAGCTATTTTAGGTGGAGAGTATATTGGTCCAGGGAATTCTTCATTGGATGGTTTATCTGTTTCTCCATTTGAAATAAAGAGGGTAAGTAGTGGTGTAGTAAGAGCACAAATAGATGGAAGTCTTGAGTTACCAGTTAAAGCTTATAGACTTGAAGGGATTGAACAAGAAATGCTTCCAAGTGTTGATGATCCAATATATTCTATTGCAAGGTTTTCAATTGATGGTGAAGGGTTAGTTTTAGTAACTTTGGGTTACAGAACTAGGGTGGGTGTTAGAAGAGATATTCATGATGAGGTTGATGTATCTTTCGATGGATATGAAAGAGTAATTGAGGTGATAGATAGAAGAGTTAGAGAAAGTGGAATTGAAGGTGCTAATCCATGGGAAGGTACTCATAGGGGTGAATTTGAATATTCTCGATTAATGGATCAAATGCAAAGTTTACTTGAAATTAGACATTTATTGGTGATAAGTGCTCCAAATGGTGCAACAATATATCCTGGAGGATCCCTTACATTTTTTGGAGTTGGTAAGGAAGGAGAAAGAAGTGGTCATCTAAATAGTCCGAATGATAATTTTACTTCTGTTGCATACTTAGATTTAATGGAAGGTGGAGGAGTATCTGCAAAAATTGCGAAACCTGGTTGTTTTGGAAGACCCATTAGTGATGGACCAGCATATTCTATGAGGCCTTAGGAAAAAACCAATAAAGAAATAATCAATAGCTTAAAATTTAATAAAATAAATAATAGAAAAATAAATTACCCAATATACTCTTCGTCGTTGACTGGTTTTTCGTCTTGTTGTTTTGGTTCTGGCTGAGTAGCTTCAGGTGGTACGTTAGAATAAACCTTGCCTTCTTCAGTTGATCCTTCGGTTGAGCTTGAGGCTTCTGCTTTGCCAACGATTTCGAACTTTCCAAACTTTCCGGTTGTTAACTGTAACTCCCCTTGCCATTCGTTGACATAACCGTTACTTATCTTTACTTTGTCCCCTACTTTTACTTCGTCAATTTGTTCGTTCCATAGGGAAATTTTAACTTGGCCTGATCCGTCTTTTGCTACTGCGTTGCACACCCTGCCTGGTTTCCCGAACTTTTCAAATTCTCTGATGTCGCCTTTTTCAACTACGTCTAGAACTAATTCCACATTTCCTTGTCTTGCTTGTAAGTCTTTTACTTCCATTTTATGATTAGGATGGATAGGTAGTTTATAAATTTATTTGTTGAGTAGTTCTCTTAAGGTTTCCTTTAAGTCTTTTATTGGAGTTCTGACTTGTTTTGTTGTATCACGATCTCTTATTGTGACCTTTTTGTCTTTTAACGAGTCGAAATCAAATGTGATGCAAAAAGGAATTCCTATCTCGTCTGCTCTTGCATATCTTCGTCCAACTGAACCTGATTTGTCAAACATTGAGTTGAATTCTTCTGATAAGTCTGTGAATAGCTTTTTTGCTTCTTTTTCTAGTTTGTTTACTAACGGGAAGATTCCCACTTTTATTGGAGCTAATTTTGGATGTAGTTTTAGCACTACATTTCCCCTTTTTTTGTCGTCATTGTATGCTTCGAAGATGAATGTTAGAAATGCACGGTCAATACCTTGTGATGGTTCTGAGGCAACATAAGGGATTACTTTTTCTTTTGCTTCTTCATCGAAGTATTCCATACTGGTGTTTGAGAATTTCATGTGCTGAGTGAGGTCGAATTGCTGTCTGTCTGCGTTTCCATGTATTTCTTTCCAGCCGAATGGGAAATTATATTCAATATCGAAGCATGCTGATGCGTAATGTGCTAACTCGTCTTTATGATGCTCTCTTAATCTTAGATTTTCTTTTTTTATTCCTAGGTCTAGGAAGAATTTGTAGTATTTAGCTAACCAGTAAGCGTGCCAAGGAGATGCTATTCTTTTTGTGACCATCTGGTCTATTGTTATTTCTGAATGGGGTTTGTTGGCTTTTTGTTCTTTTTCTGTTATTAAGTTTAATTTCATACTTTCTACTTCTTTTATGAATGGACAGTTGTTTACGTCTTTTGGGTTGATGAAGTATTCAATCTCGAATTGTTCGAATTCTCTTGAACGGAATAGGAAGTCTCTTGGAGAAATTTCATTTCGGAATGCTTTTCCGGTTTGTGCTATACCGAAAGGGAGTTTTTTTCTTGATGTTTCCTGGACTAATTTGTAGTTTGTGAATATGACTTGTGCTGTTTCTGGTCTTAAGTAGGAGATATTTCCTTCAACTGGACCTACGTTTGTTGTGAACATTAGGTTTAGCTTTCCAGAGCTTTTTAGTTTTGCTTCGCACTTTGGACAAGTCATTCCCTTATCGTCATCTCCTTTAACCATTATCCTGCATTTAGGGCATTTGTAGATGTAATCTAGGAATGAATCAACATGGCCTGATGCTTCCCAAACTTTTGGGTGAGTTATTGTTGTTCCGTCAATTCCTACAACATCTTCTCTTTGTTGTACGAAAACATTCCAAAATTGGCTTTTTATGTTGTTTTTTAGCTCTACGCCTAATGGACCGTAATCAAAGAAACCTGCCATTCCTCCGTATATTTCGGAGTTTTGGAAAACAAAGCCTTTTTTCTTGCAGAAAGTTGCCATGTCTTCAATTGAGATTTTTTCTTCCATTCTGATTATTAGTTTTATTATTGTTTATTAAATTATTGGTTTATTTGGAGTTATTTCTTCAGCCATTGAATTTCTTCTTTGGTTAAATCTAATTGTTTTGTGATGTTGTTTGACATTTCTTTGTTGTTTCTGAAGATTGATCTGTAAAGGTCAATTTGGGGCAAGATATTTCTTGTTGAGGTGTGAGTATGGTCTGCAATCTTTTGAGCTATTGCTTTCTTTTTCATGCTCTTTTGTTTTGCCCACCAAAGTTTTAGAATTCTTCCTGTTGGTTTGTAGTCTACGAACTTTTTGTATTTTTGGTCTTTTGAGACTGCTATTCCTGCTGTGATTAGGGCGTTTATGTAGATAAGAAATCTCCAGTGCTGCCATCTTCTTATTCTTCTATTGAATATGTCTGCTTTGCTTAACTTATCGTATGCTCTTGCTAGGTCTTCTGGTTTGTCGTATTCACTTGGTAAGTTTTCATCTAACCATAGAAGTTGATCGTTTAGGTCTTCTTTTACATTGTCGAAAGCTGCTATTGCAATATTTGGATCGGTTGTTTTGAAGATTTTTGTTAAGGCTGTTTTTATTGATTCTTCTTTTAGTCTTTCTCCTAGTTCTGCTAGGTTGTCTGTTTCATAAGATGCTGTTTCTAAGTCTGTTATTGCTGCTCTGGCATCTCCTGCTGACATTCTTGCTAACATTTTTAATGAAGATTCTTTGATGTCTAGCTTTTCTTTTTCTGCTATGTCTTTTAGTAGTGTTACTAGTGATTGGGGTGTTAGTGAATCATATTTTACCATCTCTGTTTTTTTTCTTAATGAAGATAGTTTTCTGTCCCATGGATTTGTTGTTGTTAGGACGAATGGGAAGGTTGATGTTTGGATTAGTTTTATGATTGTTGGTATGCCTCCACGGTCTTTCATCCCAGATAGACCATCTACTTCATCGATAAGGATTATTTTCCCTTTTGAGAACAAGGACATTTGTTTTGAGGCTCCGCCCACTTTATTTTCTATCTGCTCTTTGTTTCTTGTGTCACTGGCGTTTATTTCAATAAGCTCTAGGTTTAGTTCTTTTGCTACTGCATATGTAGAGGATGTTTTTCCTGTTCCCGATGGGCCGTATAGGAGGATTGCTTTTTTTTTCTGGGTTTTGTAGTTTGTTATGAAGTCTTTTAGAGTTTTTACTGCTTCATCTTGACCAATTATTTCCTGAGAATTTTTTGGCTGATATTTTATTGTGTAAGGGAGCATAGGATTTGGGAAGAATGAAGGGTTTTTAAATTTTTAGGAGAATAAACAAATAAATAAAAATAAGAAATTAAGATGTGATAATATCCACAACTTTGATCTTAAATGTTAATGTTTTTCCGGCTAATGGATGGTTTAAGTCCAAAGTTATTTCTTTTTCTTCTACTTTAATTATTTTTGAAGGTATTTGTTGTCCATCTGGTGTGCCTATTGCAATCATCATGCCTGGCTTTGGTTCCTGGTTAATAGGAAGCTTATCTCTTGGTATGCTTTTTTGAAGGTCTGGGTTATGTTCACCGTAAGCGTCTTTTGGCTCAAGCTTTATTTCTTTTTCCTGGCCTTTTTCCATTCCGATAACTGCACTATCAAATCCTTTGATTAATTGGCCTGAACCAACTTCGAATTCTAAAGGCTGTTTTCCTTCTGATGTGTCGAATACTTTTCCATCTTCTAATGTTCCTGTATAATCAACTTTTATTTTGTCTCCTGCTTTAATTGTCATGTTATCAACTCCAGTTTAGTTGTGAGAATCATTAATATTATTTAAAGTTTTAGTTTCTATTTGAGTAGATTATTTAGAGAAAGGTTTATATATTAGAAGTTGCAGAGTTTAATTTATCAAAAAAGAGTGGTGATAGATATGGCTAAAAAAAGAGTACCCTTAAGAAGGTCATCAGTAAGGAGAAGAAGGAAATCAAAAAGAAAGTACCTCTTTTCAAGAAGATTCTAGGTGATGAGTTTTTAGCTGTATCTGCGATAATATTATTTGGTTCATTCCTGAAATTAGGATGGGGTTCTTTTAGTATTGCGCTAACCTTGATGATAATTGCAACGTTTTCTTTTATAGCTGGGATTAGCATAAAAGGGTATGTTAAGGAGAATCAATAAATTAATTATTTTTTAATTTATTGTTGTCTTGAGGTTTTCTGTTGTAATAGTCTGTCGAAGTGTGATGCTAATCTTGTAGGTTCGGTATAAGGACATGATTGATCTTTTGCTTCTGGATATTTACCGATATGAGGTTGTGCATCAATTCCATGATAGAATATTGTTTTTGGCATTGCGCCTTCTTCTGCAATGATGTCTAGGATGCCTTCTGCTAAAAGAGCCCCCTCTGCCACCATACAATCCACAATAATTGCATCAACACTTGAAAGACTGGTTTGCTCTGTTCCTAAATTTGGGACTGTATCTAATTCCTGATAATGAACCCCTATTTTTCCAACAGATTCTAAAAGAGCCTTAATGTCAGTGTATCCAGAGTCTGAACCGCAATATAGAACGTGAAGAGTGTAACTTGGTTCTCCTAATCCTCTTGCTCGACGGTTTCGCAATTTTTCTTTTCTTTCTTCTTTACTTATTGCGTCCCTCATCTCCCTTCGTTGACTTCCCCCGCCTAGAAACACATCTTCCATTTTGGATACCTCATAGAAAAAGATATAATATTTCTTTTTCAAAAGGGAGAATGTTTTAGAATTTAAATGTTTTATTGTGAAAATTACGAAAAAAAGAAAAAGCTTATAAGCTTTCCAAAGCTTTTTTCATCAATGGTAGGACTGATTCTACTTCTTCTTTTATCATCCTTCCTAGTTTAGCAAAGCTCCATTCGCCATTTTGGTTCATGTTTTCTCTTGAAAGCTGAAGTTTTTTCTCGCCTTCATTATAACTATAGATTCCAACATGAATCCTTGTTGTTTCGAAGATTGCCGTTTCTTTGAAAATTTCCTTATTTAAATTTGGGTCAAATGCCATTATATCACCATTAACTAAGAAGTAAGGTTTGTTTTTTAAAAGTTTGCATTAGAATAATTAGAAAAAAATAAAAAATTGGTTTAATTTGTTTAGTTTAGCAACATCCGTCTCCCATTTTGGTACCTCCTAAGCTTATGTTACAGTATGTACCACTGCCCATATAAAAAGGTTTGCACTTTAAGTTATAGGAGCTATTGGTTCTTAGGGATTACTATGGTAAATGTGGTTCCTTTCCCAACTTCAGAGGTTACTTTGATGTCTCCTTTGTGCAGCTTTACTATTTCGTAAGCTATTGTTAATCCTAGGCCAGTACCCCCTTCTTTTCTTGTCACATGGTGTTCTACCTGGTAGAATTTGTCAAATATCTTGTTTAATTGGTCTTTTGGTATGCCTGCTCCTGTGTCTGCAACCCCGAGTTCCCATGAATCGTTGATAGAGTTTATTGAGAATGTTATTTTTCCCCCTTTTTCTGTATATTTTATTGCATTTGATAAGAGGTTTATTAGAACTTGCTTGAACTTTTCAGAATCTACATTAACTTTTAGGTCTTTAGGTATTTCATTCTTTATTTTTATTCCTTTTTGGTCTGCTAATGGGATTGAGGAGTTATTGTTGCAGAAATCGTAGATATTGAATCTGCTTATGTTTAGTTTTATTTTTTTATCTTCTAATTTTGAAAGATCTAGGATGTCATTGATAAGGTAGGATAGCCTTTTTGTTTCTCCTTTTATTATGCCGAGTGATTCTTTTTGTTTCTGATTTACTTTTCCTAGTTTATCGTCTTTTAATAGGGAACTGTAAAGGTTTATTGAAGTTAGAGGTGTTCTTAGTTCATGGGATATTGTGGATACGAATTTATCCTTCATCATACTTAGTTCTTTTTCTTGTTTGTACTTTTGTTCTGAGATTTTTAGTTTCTTTCTTAGGAATGCTTTGTCTACAAGTTTTAAGTAAATGACTCTAGTGAGCATTAGGACTGCTAAGAGTGGGAATGGATGTTCTGCAACAAATAATTTAATGTTATTTCCGTTGTAGAAGAGGATGTTGATTAATCTTAAAAATGGTGTTGTAAAGTAAAATATGAAAGCTAAGATTAATGAATATCTATAACGATATTTTACTTCAGTGTTTGTTGATAAAGTATTTATTGCGTAAAGGAGCAGAAGTATTTTGATAAATGTGAATAGGAGTCCGGAGATTGAATTTGTTATTATTGCATTGTTGTTTAGGAAGATGAGTACTTCTGCGATTAAAAATATTTGAAACAGGAAGTAGAGGATTAATGAAGGAGTTATTTGGAAGATAATCTGTTTCTTTATTGAGATTCCTTTTTTGACTAGGATGGGGAATAGGAATGCATTTATCATAAGAACTAAGGCTACTATTTCAAGTACGTGGCCGATAATTGGGAAGTAATATCTATATGTTGTTGGCCCAATTTCCCTGAATAAGACTCCGAACAAGATAACAAATTCGACAATTTTTCCAAATGATAATGCTATGAATGCTATGGTTAAGTATTTTAGATCTAGTCTTTGGTCTCTTGTGTATTCAGAGACAATCATATAAGTTATTAGTAGGAAAAGTATTAACTCAAAACCCGTCTTGATCAATTCTCCTTCGAATGTTCCTAAGATAAAGAAGATTCTCCTAATGTTATCAATATCAAGAATCATCTTAGAATTATTTATTTAGCACTTGATTGATAACATGAAGTAGTTCGTCTGCTTCAAACGGTTTCATTATATAATCGTCAGCGCCTAAGTCCATTCCATCTGATTCGTCTTTTTCTTGGTTCTTTGCAGTAACCATGACAATCTTAGTATGTTTAATTTCTTCGTCACTTCTTATACTTTTGCATACTTCCATTCCGCCCATCTTTGGAAGCATTAGGTCTAATACTACTAGGTCTGGCTTTTTTTCTTTTACTGCTTGTAATCCTTCTTCTCCATCTTTGGCAATATGGACATTGAAGTTTGCTGATAGAATTAGCTCTTGCGCCCTTGCTATGTTTTCATCATCCTCAACTATAACAACACTCTTTTTCATCTTAAAGCCTCCCTATCACCTCAATGAAGAAAAATAAATGGAGATACGTTTATAAAGTTTTTGATAAGTTTTTGTAGGACAACTATTTCTTTTCTTTCTGAACCAATCCTCCAGCCATCCCTGGCAGGAGACGGTTTTGTTTCACAAAACCTACTCGCCACCCCGGATGGGGCATCCCCCGGCTCGTCTCCGCCATGGCTGGAGTCTCCTGGACACTCATTATCCCAAAACCTTTATATACGGATTCTATTAACTTCTTGTTATGGAATTGCCTAAGAGATATGAAGCAAAGGATGCTGAGGGGAAATGGCAGAAGTTTTGGGAGAAGGAAGGAATCTATAAGTTTGATCCTGATTCTAAATCTGAGGTTTATTCTATAGATACTCCTCCGCCGACTGTTTCTGGAAAGATGCATATGGGGCATGCTTTTTCATATTCTCAGCAGGATTTTATCGCTAGATTTCAAAGGATGTTGGGAAAGAATGTTTTTTATCCGTTTGGAACGGATGATAATGGGCTGCCAACTGAGAGATTGATTGAGAAGACAAAGAAAGTTAAGGCATCTAAGATGGACAGGCAAGAGTTTGTTAAGCTTTGTTTAGATACTTTAGAGAATGAGTTGAGACCTAAATATATTGAAGATTGGAAACGGATTGGGATGAGTTGTGATTGGGATGTTTTTTACACAACAATCAATAAGCACTGTCAAAGAATTTCTCAGAGAAGTTTTATTGAGCTTTATGAGGCTGGGAGAATAGAGCACAAGAAATCACCTATTATGATCTGTCCTCAGTGCAGCACTGCAATTGCACAGGTTGAGATGAGGGATGAGGAGAAGAAGAGTTCTCTTAATTACATTAAGGCAAAGATGGATGATGGTGAATATATTATTTATGCTACTACAAGACCTGAACTAATCCCTGGTTGTGTGAGTGTTTCACTTAACAAAGATGGAATTTATGTTAGGGTTAAGAAAGGGAATGAGGTTTGGGTTATTAGCAAAGAGGCTTTTGAGAAGTTTCGTGATGAATGGGAGCTTACGCTTATTGATGAGGTAGAGGGTAATTTATTTGTTGGTAAGAAAGTTAAATTGCCAATAACTGGTGCTAAGATAACAGTACTTCATGATGAAGAGTCTAAGACAGAGTACGGTTCTGGAATAGTTTATTGGTGTACTTATGGTGGTATGGAATGTATTGATTATCTTACTAGACATACAGATATTAAGCCGATACATATCATGGATATTTCTGGAAGATATAATGGAAAAGCTGGGAAGTATGAAGGAATGATGTCTCTTGAAGCTAGGAAAGCTATTTTAGAGGATTTGGAGAAAGATGGTTCTTTAGTATTTCAAGAGCACTTAAGTCACGCCGTTAATGTTCATGAAAGATGTGGAACTGATATTGAGTATGTTGCAACAAAGCAATGGTTTATCAAGTATTTAGATCTGAAGGAGCAGTTTTTGAAGAATGGTGCTGAATTGAATTGGTATCCTAAACATATGAAACACAGATATGATAATTGGGTTAAGGGGTTAAAATGGGATTGGTGTATATCTCGTCAGAGGTTTTTTGGAGTTCCGTTTCCAGTATGGTATTGTAAGGAATGTAAGGAAACTATAATTGCTAATGTTAATAAATTGCCAGTTGATCCTTTGAAGGATAAGCCCACTAGGAAATGTAAGTGTGGAAGTGATGAGTTTATTGGAGAGAAGGATATTTTGGATACGTGGGCGACTTCGTCGCTTACTCCACAGCTTGCTACTGAGTTGTTTAAGGGCAAGAAGATTTATGATAAATTGTTTCCGATGTCGATTAGACCACAGGCGCATGATATTATTACTTTTTGGTTGTTTAATACATTGGTTAAGTCTCAGTTGCACTATGGAAAGAATCCATGGAAGGATGTGGTTATATCTGGGCATGCTCTTGACCCTCGTGGAAAGAAGATGAGTAAGAGTAAGGGGAATGTTGTTGAGCCTCAGTTAGTTTTAGAGAAGTATAGCTCTGATGCTCTGCGTTTTTGGGCAGCTGGCTCTAAGTTAGGGGACGACCTGCCTTACCAAGAGAAGGATTTGGTTACAGGGCAGAAGTTTATCACTAAATTGTGGAATGCTTCTAAGTTTACTTTTATGCATTTGGAGGATTATAAAGGTGGTAAGCCTAAGAAGCTAGAGGTTATTGATGAATGGATTCTGGTAAAGTTGAATGAGATTATTAAGAATTCTACTTTGTCTTTTGAGAAGTATGAATATTCCAGGACTAAATCAGATGTTGAGAATTTCTTTTGGCATACTTTTTGTGACAATTATTTAGAGATAGTTAAAGATAGGTTGTATAACCCTGATCAACGTGGTAAGAGTGAGCGGTTGAGTGCTCAGTATGGCCTTTACCATGGTTTGTTGGGAGTTTTGAAGTTGATGGCACCAATAATGCCGCACATAACTGAAGAATTGTATCATGCATTCTTTAAGGTGAAGGAGAAAGCTAAGAGTATTCATATTTCTTCATGGCCTTCTGAGGTTGAAGTTGATAAGAAGGTTGAGAAAGTAGGTGATTTGGTTGTTTATGCTGTTTCCAAAGTAAGGCAAGCTAAGTCTGAGAATAATATGTCTTTGAAGAACCCGATTAAGGGGTTAATTGTTAAGGGGAAGATTTCGAAGAAAGAGTTTGAGTCTATTAAAGATGATTTAGTTGGTGCAACTAAAGCTGAGAGCGTTAGTTATGAGAAGTTAGCCGATGATTCTAAGATAAATGAAGAAGTCGTTGTTGAGCTTTAGTCATATCTACAGTTAATCTATTTTTTTTACCCTAGGCCCATCATCTGAATCTTCGATGATATAGCCTTTTTCTTTTATTTTATCTCTTAGTTCGTCTGCTGTTTTGAAGTCTTTGTTTTTTCTTGCTGATTCCCTTTTATCTAAGAGGTCTTGGATAGATGAAGAGGTTTTTTCTTCTTTTTTGAAGTTCATCACCCCTAGAACTGAGTCTAGTTCTTTTAGGAGTTTTATTATAGAATCTGCGTTTTTCTTGCTAATTTTTCTTGTGTCTATTAATTTGTTGATGTCTTTTGTGAAATTGAAGATTACTGCTAAGGCTTCTGATATACTGAGGTCGTCATCCATCTTTCTTTCAAACTTTGTTTTAGTTTGGTCAATTAATCTTGTGACTGCTGGATTGTCTATTGTTCCTTTTACATTTTTTAGGCTGAATATGAAATTGTTTAACCGTTCGATTGAGTTATGTGCTGATTTTAGTCCTTCGAATGTGAAGTTTAATTGCTGTCGGTAGTTTGTTGCTAATAGTAGGTATCTAACCGATAATGGGTCAAAGTCTTTTTTTATGACGTCTCTTAATGTGTAGAAGTTTCCTAATGATTTTGACATCTTTTTTCCGTCAACAATTAGATGTTCGCAGTGAAGCCAATAGTTTACAAACTTTTTTTCGGTGTATGCTTCTGATTGAGTAATCTCGTTTTCATGGTGAGGGAATATTAGGTCAACTCCACCAGTGTGGATGTCAAATGTAGGTCCTAGGCTGTTCATCGACATTATTGTACATTCAATATGCCAGCCAGGTCTTACTTTTCCCCAGTCCGAGTCGTAGGAGATATTCCTATTTATTTCGTCTTCTGTTGATTTTTTTAATAATGCGAAATCTCCGGGATGGTCTTTTTCGTATTCGTCTGAATCTACTCTTGCCCCTGCTTTTTGCTGTGAGAGGTCAACTTTTGATAGTTTCCCGTAGTCTTTGAATTTATTTATTGCAAAGTAAACTGAACCGTTTTTTTCATAAGCATAGCCTTTGTCAACTAATGCTTTTGTAACCTTTATCATCCCATCAACGTGATCAGTTGCTTTTGGGAACTTTGTTGCTTCTTTTATGTTTAGAGTAGTTAGGTCTTTGAAGAAAGCATCAGTAAATTTTTCGGTGAATTCTTTTAGGGAGAGGTTTGCTTCTTTTGAGTCCCTTATTGTCTTATCATCAATGTCTGTTATGTTCATGATATGTTTTACTTTGAATCCTTTGAATTCTAGGTATTTTTTTAGAATGTCTACGAATATGTAAGAGCGGAAGTTTCCGATGTGGGCGTAGTCATATACAGTTGGACCGCAGGAGTATAATGAAACCTGATTCTTCTTTAGTGGTTTGAAGGAATCTTTTCTTCTCGTTAGTGTGTTGTAAAATTTAAGTGCCATTTTAGTATGTTATTTCTATTATAGTTTAAAATAGTTTTTGTTTTTTAATAAGTAAGAGGGAGGATTGGGATTTGAACCCAAAAATAAACGCTCTGCAGGCGCTCCCCTTAACCAGATTTGGGCATCCTCCCGTAAAGGTGAAACTATGAAAAAGAATTAACAGCAACAAGATTTGAATGTTTGTTTCATAAGGGATAATGAATTGATACAGGTATTTAAAGTTTACTGATAATGAGGTTAATAATTTAAAACAAAAGCTTTTAATATGTTTTAAGGTTACAAATTCTTTCAGGAGGCTGGTAATAATGCAAGGAATATATGAATTATTGGGGAAAATTAAGGAGACAAAACCGTTAGTGCATCACATTACAAATTGGGTAACTATTTATGACTGTGCGAATATTGTTCGAGCTGTTGGAGCACTGCCTGTTATGGCTCATGCTAAGGAAGAGGTTGAGGAGATGGCAGGAATTGCTTCTGCACTTGTTCTGAATATTGGAACTTTGACAACAGAGCTTGTGGATAATATGATCTTAGCTGGAAAGAAGGCTAATGAGAAAGGAATTCCGGTTGTGTTAGATGCTGTTGGTGTTGGAGCTACTAATTTTCGGAATGATAAATCTGCAGAGATTCTTGAGAAGGTTAAGGTTGATGTGATTAAAGGGAACTCTTCTGAGATTGCTAAATTAGCTGGAGAGAATGTTGAGACTAAAGGAGTTGAGGCTGGACGTGTTGAAGCTAATTTGATTGAAGTAGCTAAGAAATTGGCTAACGAGAAGGATGCAACTGTTGTGATAACTGGCAAAGAAGATATTGTGGCTAACAAAGAATCTGTTTATACAGTTAAGAATGGGCATGATATGATGGGAAACATTGTAGGAACTGGTTGTATGGTGGCTTCCGTTATTGGTGCTTTTGCTGCTGTTGAACCAGATTATGCAAAAGCTGCTGCTGCTGCGCTTGCTAGTTTTGGCATTGCAGGAGAGCTTGCTGCTAGAAGATCATCAGGACCTGGAAGTTACAAAGAGTGCTTCTATGATGAGATTTTTAATCTAGATGAACTGTCCTTGAATGATATGCAAAAGGTTGAGAAAAAATAAAGAATATGAGTAGAGATATTCTAGTTTATAGGGGACTGTATTTTGTAACTGATAGAGGGCTTTCTAGGAAAAGTGTTGTTGAGGATGTTACGTCTGCTATTTCTGCGGGGGTTAAGATAGTCCAGTATAGGGAGAAAGAGCTTGGTTTTGATGAGCAGGTTGGTGAGGCTAGGGAGTTGAGAAGGGTGACTAAGGAGAAAGGTGTTTTATTGATAATTAATGATGATGTTGAGATTGCGCTGGAGGTTGAGGCTGATGGAGTACATATTGGTCAGGATGATACTTCTTATGCTGAGGCTCGTAAGGTATTGGGTAGTGGGAAGATTATTGGAGTTACCGTTCATAATGTTTCTGAAGCTGTTTTGGCTGAGAAAATGGGTGCTGATTATTTAGGAGTTAGTCCTATTTTTGATACGACAACTAAGTTAGATGCAGGTAAGGGGTCTGGTGTTGAGTTAATACAAAGGGTTAAAAAGGCAGTTAGATTGCCAATTATTGCTATAGGTGGAATAAATTATAATAATTTGGAGGAGGTTATGGGGGCTGGTGCTGATGGTGCGGTTGCAATGTCAGCGATTATAGCTAAGGATGATGTTAGTGCAGAGTGTAAGAAATTTATTGAGATGATGCAAAATGACAATACTTGGAAAAGCTAAGTTCGGGGAATTGACTCCTGAGATGGAGGCTGTTGCTAGTGATGAAGGTATTAAAGCAAAGCAATTAGTTAAAGCTATTGGTGAAGGGAGAGTTGTTATTCCTTTGAATAATCAACATAGGGGTTTGAAACCAATTGGTATTGGTGAGGGCCTTCGGACTAAGATTAATGCTAATATAGGGTCTTCTCCTACTAAGGCTGATGTAGGCTATGAACTTGAGAAACTGAAGGCTGCTGAAGATGCTGGTGCGGATACTATCATGGACCTTAGTACTGGCGGAGATATTGATAACATTCGGAGAGAGATAATTAAGAATTCTAAGATTCCTGTTGGAACTGTTCCTATCTATCAAGCTATAATTGAGAAGGATAGTGTTGTTGATCTGACTGCCGAGGATATGATAAGAGGTATAAAGAAGCATGTTGAGGATGGTGTTGATTTCATTACTATTCATTCTGGTGTTAAGAGAGACTTTACTAAGTTAATTAAGAAAAGATTGATGGGTGTTGTGAGCAGAGGAGGTTCATTTTTGATGAAGTGGATGGAACATAACAGACAGGAAAATCCACTTTACGAACACTTTGATAAGGTTCTTCATTTAGCTTCCAAGTATGATGTTACATTGAGCTTAGGAGATGGTCTTCGGCCTGGATGTTTGAAGGATGCAACCGATAAAGCGCAGTTGTCTGAGCTTAAAGTATTAGGGGAATTGGCTAAGAAGGCTTTTGATGAGGGTGTTCAAGTTATAGTGGAAGGTCCAGGACATGTTCCAATTGACCAGATAAAGATGAATATTGATCTTCAGAAAAAAGAATGTAATAATGCTCCGTTTTATGTTTTAGGTCCGTTAGTTACAGATATTGCTCCTGGTTATGACCATATAACTTCAGCTATTGGTGGAGCAATTGCTGCGTCTGCTGGTGCTGATTACTTATGTTATGTTAGTCCTGCTGAACATTTAGGATTGCCTGATGTTGATGATGTTAAGGTAGGGGTTATTTCTTCTAAGATTGCTGCTCATGCTGCAGATATTGCAAAAGGAATTCCTGGTGCAAGGTTTGTTGATGATGAGATGGCAAAGGCTAGGGCTAGGCTTGATTGGGACGAGATGTATAGGTTGTCTTTAGATCCTACCACTGCTAAGAAGATTAGGGAGAAGTGTTCTCCTACTGATTCTGAAACATGTTCTATGTGTGATAAATTTTGTTCAGTTAAAATCAATCAAGAACTGAAAGATGGAAAATAAGCTCAAAGAATTGGTTTTGCTTAATAGGAAAAAGATTGGTGAGGATGAGTTGTTTAACTTTCTTCTTGATCATATTGGGAAGCACATTGATGAGGTTAAGGAGCTGAAAAGTAAAGATGATCCTCATTTTTATAAGGAAGTTGCTGACCTTTATTTATTGGGTTATATGCTGATGTTAAATGAAAATGTTAATAAAGAAGTAGTTGAAGAGAGAATTAAGAAGATAGAAGGGAAGATAAATGAAAATTAAAGATATAGGTGGGGAGTTTGCACTGATTAAGAGGATAGCTCAAAAAGTTAGAGATAAGAATGTTAAAGTTGGTATTGGGGATGATTGTGCTGTTCTTTCTGTTGGTGGGAAGCTGTTAGTTATTACTACAGATACTTTGGTTGAGAATGATCATTTTTCTTTGAAGTGGTTTAATCCGGAGCAGATTGGGATGAAGGCTGTTGAGATAAATGCTTCTGATGTTGGTTCAATGGGCGGGAAGCCGAAGTATGCTTTGGTTTCTCTTGTTTTGACGAATGATACTAAAGTTGAGTTTATTGACGATTTGTATAAAGGGATGAGGGCTTCTGGTAGGAAGCATGGCATTGAGATAATTGGTGGTAATATAACTCATGGTCGCGAATTGGTTATTGACATCTGCATGATTGGTGAAGTTGCTAAAAAGGATTTGAAGTTGAGGTCTAGTGCTAAGGTTGGAGATTATATTTTAGTTAGCGGTCCGCTTGGTGGGTCTACTGCTGGTTTGAAATTGTTTTTGAAGGGAATTGGAGGACATTCTGCTGTTAAGAAGAAGCATGTTTTGCCTAAGGCTAATTATTCTAAGGTTAAGGGATTTTTGAGTAAGATAAATGCAATGATTGATGTTTCAGATGGTTTAGGTTCTGAAGTTACTCGGATTTGTGAGCAGAGTAAGGTTGGTGCTGTGATTTTTAAGGATAATGTTCCTATTTCGGATGAGGTAAAAGGTGCTGCTCATGTTTTGGGTCATGATGCTTTGGATTATGCACTTTTTGGTGGAGAGGATTTTGAATTGGTTTATACTGTTTCTGAGAAGAATCTTTCTAAGGTTAAGGGCTATTTGGTTGGGCAGATAACTAAGAAGAAAGGTGTTAGGGTTTTTTCTAATGGTAAGGAGAAGAAGTTATCTGGTCATGGGTATGATCATTTTAAGTTATAAGTTTATTATTTTAGCCGTTTTTATTGATTCTGATTCTAACTTTTTTATGTCTAGCTTGTTTTCTTCTACTCGTACTGCTTCTAGTCTTGCCTTTGTTGCTGGATTTGGGGGTACTGATCTGCAGCAGATGGATGGTTCGATTGAGATTTCGTAAGTTCCGATTTCTTTTGCCAAATCCATTGTTTCTTGTTTGTCGTTGCAGAGTAATGGTCTTAGGATGGGAAGAGATGTTGCGTCAGTTACTGTTATTAGATTGTCTAGGGTTTGGGAAGCAACTTGCCCTAGGTTTTCTCCTGTTATTAGGAAGTCGCATTTTTCTTTTTTTGCTACTTTTTCTGCTATTCTGAACATGAATCTTCTGCATAGTATGCAGTTGTACTTTCTTGTTGTGTTTTTGATAGATTCTAATTGGTTTTTTCCGTGCTCTATTATGTATAGTTTTTTTATTCCTAATTTTTTAAGAAGGCGCTTTGTTTTTTCTAATGGTCTGAAATCTGTTAAAGGGCGGTTGTCGAAGTGTATTGCTACCATTTCTACATTACGCTTCTTCATCAGGTAAGCTGCTACTGGTGAGTCTATTCCTGAACTGATTAATAATAGGCCTTTCATGTTGTTTTAGGGGTTTTTGATAGTTTATATTACTTTCTTAACGGTTTATAATTTAAAACCAAAAGATTTATAAACTACATATGATACATAATTCATATGAAATGTGAATCATACTTTAGGTTTTTTGAGACAGTATCTGGTAAATTGAGATGGAGTATACTTAGTTTGCTAGAGAATGGGCCGATGAGTGTTAATGAGATTAGTGAAGGTTTGAATGAGGAACAGAGTAAGATATCTCACAATCTAAGAAATTTAGCTGAATGTCATTTTTTAGATGTTAAGCAAGATGGTAAGAAAAGGATTTATTCGCTGAATAAGGAAACGATTGTTCCTTTGATGAAATTAGTTGAAAAACATGTTGAAAAATATTGTACAGATTTTTGCAAGGTGGAAAAATGAAGTGTTATATGGATCATGCGGCAACAACACCAGTCGATAAGGAAGTGGTAAATGTTATGTTACCTTATTTTTCTGAGAAGTTTGGCAATTCTTCGAGCTTACATCAATGGGGGCAGGAAGCTAAGGAAGCTTTGGAGAGTGCTAGGGATGAATGCGCTAAATTGATTGGTGCTGATGCTAAGGAGATTGTGTTTACTTCTGGCGGTTCGGAATCTGATAATTTGGCACTTAAAGGAGTGTTAGGTGCTAATCCAAAGAAGAATCATATTGTTACTAGTGCCATTGAGCATCATGCTATACATACAACTTCTAAGGAATTGGAGAAGGAAGGTTTTAAAGTTACGTTCGTTCCAGTCGATAAATACGGAATGGTTAGTGTTTCTGATGTTTCTAATGCTATAACTGAGAAAACAGCAATTGTTTCTATAATGCATGCTAATAATGAGATTGGGACTATACAGCCAATTGAAGAGATTGGTAAGGTGTGTAAGCAGAAAGGGGTTAAGTTCCATACAGATGCAGTACAGAGTGTTGGAAAAATTCCTGTTGATGTTGAGAAGTTAAATGTTGATTTACTTAGTGCTTCGGGTCATAAGATATATGGCCCTAAGGGTGTTGGATTTTTGTATATTAAGAGAGGAACTAAAGTTAAGGCCTTGATACAAGGTGGAGGCCATGAATTTGGCCTACGAGCTGGAACTGAGAATATTTCAGGTATTGTTGGACTTGGTAAAGCTTGTGAGATTGCTCGGAAAGGAATGGTTAAGGAAGGTGAAAGGTTGACTAAACTGAGTAAATATCTTGTTGATAAGATGATGGGAGAGATTGGAGATTCTTATCTTAATGGTCACCCTACGAAAAGGATTCCAGGAACTAATAATTTTAGATTTGATTATATTGAAGGAGAGGCTTTGATATTACATATGGATATGAAAGGAATTGCCGCTTCAACTGGTTCTGCTTGTTCAACTAAGTCTCTTGAACCTAGTTATGTTTTGACTTCTCTTGGACTTGAACATGTACAAGCGCATGGATCGTTGAGGTTATCTTTAGGTAAGATCAATAATAAAGAACAAGTTGATTATGTTGTTGAAAGTGTTAAGGAGATTGTTGAAAATTTAAGGACTATTAGTCCCTTGAGGAAGAGGTGATTATGATGTATTCAGAAAAAGTAATGGATCATTTTAAGGTGCCTCATAATGTTGGGGAGCTAAAGGATGCTGACGGAATTGGTAAAGTTGGAAACCCTCAGTGTGGAGACTTGATGTGGATTTATATTAAAGTTAAGAAAAAAGGTAATGATGAGATCATTGAAGATATTAAGTTTAAGACTTTTGGCTGTGTAGCTGCAATTGCTACTAGTTCAATGGCTACTGAGCTTGCTAAAGGGATGACTTTGGAAGAAGCTAAGAAGATGACAAGGGATGATGTTAAGGATGCTCTTGAAGGATTGCCTCCAATAAAAGTTCATTGTAGTAATCTAGCTGCTGAAGGTATTCATAAAGCTATTGAGGACTATGAGAAGAAAAAGAGATAATCAGTTCTATTTGTGATTTGCTTATCATTACCTATATCCTCGTTCTCTTAAATTTGCATCTATATCATCTGCAGAAAACCCTAATTTTTTTGCAACTCTTTGTGCATTACTAAATGTAGAAATACCTTCAATAAGTCCAAAAGTAGGACTACCATCAGAATCAATCTCTACCATTAAATATTGTCCTATTCCTGAAGCCCTAAATGAACTAACTGTTTCATGATCATGTGTGACCATCATCGTATTATTACCAATTGTATGAAATCCATTTAAAATGTAGCCAGAAATAGCCTTCCTTTCTTCATCAGTTGTGCCTTCTGCAAGACCCTCAAGAACAACTAAACTCCTAGGAGTAACTTTATAAAATATTCTCATACTGTCCTCCAGTTGAACACCAAACATTCCCTCCCTGTTTTGTTGATTACCAAATTGTTGTGCTTGATAATGAATTTGATCAGCAATATTTATTTCAGCTGTTGTTGCAGCTATATAACATCCCATCTGAGCCAATAATTGACTTTGCTCAACAGTTAAACATGTATTTGTCTTACCACCACTATTCCTTCCAGTGATAAACGTTATTCCACAACCATCAAGGTGGATATTATTACCTACATATCCTGGATTTCTTTGAGCCTCAATTGGATTTTTTAAATCTGTTGCCCGAAAGTGATGTCTATCATAATCAGTCATTGTTGGAAGTACAACACTTGTATCAGCAGGAAAGCTTTTCCCGTATTCAACAAAAGACATTAGTTCATCCATCCTTCCAATACCTTCAATACCTAAAATAAACTCTGGATTACTTAATGCAAACTCTCTCAGAGGAAATACTGCAGAATTTTTATCAAATCCTTCCTTAAACCCAAACCCATAAAATACTGAAGCTACTGTTAAACCTAAACCAACCCAAGGTAACATTCCAATTGACCCTGATTCAATAATCCCCATTCCAAATGCACCCATCATACCTGCAAAAGGTGCAGCCATCGCAGCCTCAACCCAATTAATTGGAACTGGTCTAAATCTTAAAGATGGCTCATACCATTCCTTTTGTTGCCGGGTTTTTATTCCACTAAGTGTTCTGTGAAGTGGTCCCTCAATTAATTCATGGGTTTGTGATTCAGTTGCTCCTAAAACTGAATCAACAAGATACCTTAGATATGGTGTTTCAGGGTTAGGTATAGATTGTGCTGCTTTTTTAATAGCTTCAAATGCCTTTTTAGTTTCCCGAAATCTCGGAAATAAACCTGTTGGATCAGATGAATCAGCAATAGGCTCATATCCATCAACAAAATCAAATATAGCTGTTTCAACAGATCTAAATTCAGTTAATAAATCACTAATACCATTTCGAAGCCTATCGTCAGCTTCAAGTTCTTTAACACTTTCTTGTTTTGCAACAATAATATCTAAAGAAGTATGAGGTTGATTTAATGTCCTATACAAAACAGCAGAACCAAAATGAGTTATAGTATGCCGAAGAGCTTGATATAATTTATCAATTTCTAATACTTGCTTTGTTCTATAATCAACAACTTTTGAGCCTACCCTGCCCCTTAGTTTATCACTCTCAAAACTTACCCAGCGATCTTTAGATAGTATTGATTTATCAACATGCATTCCTAATAATGGATCCCTTTCTTCTTCAATTATCTCTCTAAGTGTTCCCATACTAATAAAGAATTATAAACATTTTATAAATTTATTTACAATTACTACTTTTTAAGAGTTAATGTTCTATAATAAAACCTCGTTATAATCATATTTTCTCGTTTACACTCGTAAACATAACAATATTTATAAATCGAATTGGAATTCTTAATTGATAACATTATATATAGGAGGGTTTACAATGGAAGAACATTCTGAAAAAAAGGAACATCATACTGAACATAAGGAGCATCATGCACATTCTGAGCATCATAAAGAGCCAGAACATCATGAGCATAAGAAAGAAGAACATTCTGAACATAAAGTTCATGAGCACAAGGAAGCTTCACATGAACATCATAAGAAGCCAGAACATCATGAACCTAAGGTCCATCATGAGCATAAGGAAGTTAAGCATGAAGCAAAGGGATTTAATGGTTGGAAAGCTCTTAGCGGACTATTGATCTTATTATTGATATTTTCTATTTATACTGGTGGATTTAAATTTGGAGGTTCAAGCGGGGATGGTATGTCGAAAGATGCTGCTTCTGCAAAGGCTTTAACATTTATTAAAGGTAATTTAGTTCCTCCTGGAACTGATGTTGAGCTTCAAAGTGTTGATGAGAAAGGTAATGTTTATCTTTTGAATGTGAACATTGATGGTAGTCCATACGAGTCGTTTATTACAAAGGATGGAAGTTATTTATTCCCTGGTGGATTGAATATAGATGAGATACCTATACAAGACGTAGTTGGAGGCGATGAGCCAGGTATACAACCTGAGTCTCCTGTAGATATGACTGAATTGGCTGATGATGATGCAGTTAAAGGGGATGAAAATGCCCCAGTTACAATTGTAGAGTTTAGTGATTTTGAATGTCCTTATTGTGGAAGGTTCTTTAAGGAAACCTTACCTTTAATTGATGAAAAATATATTAAAACTGGAAAGGTTAAGTTAGTTTACAGAGATTATCCACTTCCCAACCATCCGTTTGCTCAGAAAGCTGCTGAAGCTGCAGAGTGTGCTGGTGAACAAGACAAATTCTATGAGATGCACGATAAGTTGTTCATAGAAGGTGTTAGTGGAGGAGTAGATGATTATAAGAAATATGCTGCTGACATTGGACTAGATACCGATGTTTTTGATGCATGTCTTGACAACGGGGTAATGGCTGGAGAAATTCAAGTCGATCTAAGGGACGGTGATAGTGCTGGTATAAGCGGAACTCCTGGATTTATCATCAATGGAGAAATTGTCTCTGGTGCACAGCCTTTTGAAGTTTTTGAACAGATAATTGAAGAGAAACTTTTAGCTGCAGGAAATTTGGCTGGTGTAACTGGTGATGTAGTTGCAGTGACTAGTGAAGGGGCAACTGATGAAGCAGTGAGTGTAGAAGTTTTGGGAACTGATGATGGTGAAGAAAGTTCAGAAACTGATAGTGATGACGAAGAAACTTCAACTGATAGTATCTAAGATTTCGTGAGAATCTTTTTTATTTATTTTTATTTTTGTTGTTAAGATAGTGTTCCAATATTCTTTCTCGTTGTTTGATACTCTTGCGAACTTATCTGCCTCTATTAAGGCATAAGGATAGCCTAGGAAGATGGGATCTTTTGAGTTTTGCTTTAGGAGAGTTAAGATTTCGTTAATATTTGGTGATTGTGCTTTGTAAACTTCGAATCTGAAGATGTGTTTTGAAAGGGAATGTAGTTTTGTGAAGAAAATATTTGCTTGGTGATCTTGATGTTCTGATTCTACAATTGGATGGTAATACCATGTTTCTTTTGGTTCTAAGAGGGAGAGTGTGTTGGTTAGTGAGTTGCCTTTTTCTGTTAGAAGAGTAGTTGATTTGCAAAGGCCTGTGATTATGGTGTTTTGTTCTATTGCTTTTTTGTAGAGGGCGTTGAAGTAATTGATTTCGTTTGTAACTGATGATTGTAGTGAGCCGTCTAAGACGATTATGTCTGTTTTGTCTGTTATTGTTTCTGCTAGGTGTAGTTCTGCAAATCTTCTTATTGTTTCTCCGATTTTTGAGATGTTTACTGTATGTCTGCCTTCGCTTAAGGTGTTATCGTGTATATCGAATTCTGGGTTTGATGGTAGGAGTTCTTTATTGAAGATTGAGGTTTGGTAAGATAGTTGATTGTTGCCTTTTTTTGAGTTGACTAGGATGAAGGATTCTATTTTTTTTGATTCAATTCGTTTGTTGTTTTGGTAGATTGTATAGTAGACTCTTATTAGTTGTAGGGAGATATTTGCTGTCTTTAGGATTTCTGAGTTTCCGCCATCTATGAATGCGATTTTTTTGTTTGAGTCTGTTTGGGTTATTTTTTTGAAGTTTTCTTTTTTTATTTCGAATGTTTTGTAGCGTTTGTCTGAGAAGTAGGGTTTGTCTGGAAGTAGTGATTCTGTGTTTGGCGTTAGGTGATTTTTTATGCTATTGATGATTTCTTCGTTCATAGTTTATTGGATTGTTATTGGTTTTTTATATTTTGTTATTAATAACTTTTATATAGGTTAATTGTTTCCTTTGCTTACTATGAATAATCAGGAATTAATTAGGGGAATAAACAAATTAAAGAAAGAGAAGAATGCAGTTATACTTGTGCATAACTATCAAGTTTCTGAGATTTATGAGGTTGCTGATTTTTTAGGGGATAGTTTGGAACTGTGTCAGAAGGCTGCTAATACTGATGCTGAGATTATTGTTTTTTGTGGTGTTGATTTTATGGCTGAATCGGCTAAAGTGCTATCTCCTGATAAAATTGTATTGCATCCTGAGAAATTGGCTGAGTGTCCAATGGCTCAGATGGTTTCCGCTTCTCAGATTCTTGAGATGAAGGAGAAATATCCTTCAGCTGCTGTTGTTTCGTATGTTAACACTACTACTGAGGTTAAGGCGGTTTCAGATATATGCTGTACATCAGCAAATGCTGTTAAGGTTGTGGGTTCGTTGTCTGAGAAGGAGATCATATTTGCACCTGATAAGAATTTGGCTGCTTATGTTCAATCGAAATTGCCTGAGAAGAAGATAATTCCAGTTGAGGGTCATTGTTATGTTCATGATAAGATATTGGCTTCTAGCGTTAAAGAGGCTAAGAATAATTATCCTAATGCTTCAGTTGTTGTGCATCCTGAGTGTAGACCGGATGTTGTTTCATTAGGTGATGTAGTTTGTTCAACTTCTCAGATGATCTCGTATTGTGGGGAAAGTGATGCTAAGGAGTTTATTATTGCAACTGAATGTGGGATGATTAACAGGCTTGCGAGAGAGATTCCGGATAAGAAGTTTTATGCTATAGGTGGAGTATGCATACAGATGAAGAAGATTTCCCTTCAGAAGGTTTATGACAGCCTGAAAAATGAAAAGGTTAAAATAGAGCTAAGTGAAGAGGTAAGGTTGAAGGCTAAGAAAGCGCTTGATAGGATGTTGGAAGTTGTATGATGAATCGAAAGAAAACTTTGGAGAAGGCATTTCAGAGAGGACATTTGCTTAGTCTGAAGAATAAGTTTTATCTTGACTGGGTAAAGAAGTTTATTGTTGATGAGACTAAAGGTGATGTTGGAGATATTGGAGATGTTACTTCTGATAGTGTACTTTCGAAGAACCCTGTTGTTAAGGCTAAGGTTTACGTTCGTGAAAGAGGGATTGTTGCTGGAGTAGAGGAAGTGAGTTATTTTTACAAGAACAATGGAATTAGTGTTAAGGTTTTGAAGAAGGATGGGAGCAGAGTAAAGAAAGGAGATGTGGTTCTTAGGATTAGTGGGAAGCTAAAGGATTTACTTAGGATTGAGAGGAGTGCTTTAGACTTAATGCAGAGAATGTCAGGTATTGCTAGTTTGGCTGATTCGCTTATGGGGAAGGTTAAGGGAAGGATTGGGATTGCTCCTACGCGTAAGACTCAATGGAGATATTTAGATAAGAAGGCAGTTTATGTTGGTGGTGGACTTACCCATAGATTAGCTTTATGGGAATCTGTTTTGATAAAAGATAATCATTTGAAGGCTCTTCGGATGTTGGATGTTGAGGACGTTGTTGAGAGTGCTTTGAGGAATGCTGCTAAGAATAAGAAGGCTAACTTTATCGAGATAGAAGTTGTTAATCAGAAGGATGCTGTTCGGGCTGCTAAAGTGTTTAAGGAATTGAAATTGAAGAAGCCTTGTTTGATTATGTTGGATAATATTAATCCTTTGGGGATAAAGAAAATTATTAAGGAGTTGAAGAGGTTGAAGCTTTATGATTCGGTATTGATTGAGGCTTCCGGTGGAATCACTCCTGAGAAGGTTGTTTCGTTTTCTAAGAGTGGAGCTGATGTTGTTTCTTTGGGGTATTTGACACATTCTGTTAAAGTGTTGGATATTAAGCAGAAGATTGTTTCGTAGAAAATATATTTAAAGGGAATTAAATTACTTTTTCTAATGGATAGTGAGATTTTAGTTATTGGAAGTGGGATAGCAGGGCTTAGTTTTGCTCTCAAGGCTAGTGAGTATGCTTTCGTAGTTTTGGTTACTAAGGATAAGATTTCAGAGTCAAACACTAAGTATGCTCAGGGTGGGCTTGCTGCTGTTTCTGGTGAAGATGATTCTTTTGAGTTGCATGTTAAGGACACCCTTAGGGCTGGTGATGGGCTTTGTGATAAAGAAGCTGTTGAGTTTTTAGTTAAGAATGCTCCTTCTCAGATTGAATGGCTGCGGAAGATAGGAGTTGAGTTTGATTCTGAACTAAGTAATGAAGCTGTTCATTCTGCTAAGAGGATTGTTCATTCAGGTGATATAACTGGGGAAAGGGTGTCTGATGTTTTGGTAGAGAAGGTTAAGGCTAGTGATAGGATTAAGGTTTTTGAGGGTTGTCAGGCTGTTGAATTAGTTGTTGAGGACGGTAAGTGTGTTGGTTGCGATGTTTTGGATGTTGCTAAGGGTGATGTTTTTAGGGTGAGTGCTTCTGGGGTTGTTTTAGCAACTGGTGGACTTGGAAGAGTTTTTAAGAATACATGTAATCCTGAGATTGCTACTGGGGATGGTTTTGCGCTTGCATTTAATGCTGGTGCGGAGTTAATTGATATGGAGTTTGTGCAGTTTCACCCTACTGGGCTTTATGGTTCTGATCCGATATTTTTGATTTCTGAAACTTTGAGAGGGGAAGGGGGGCATCTTAGGAATAAAGATGGTGAAATTTATATGCTTAAATATCACAGAGATGGTGAATTGGCTCCAAGGGATGTTGTTTCTAAGTTTTCTGTTGATGAGATGAAACGGACTGGGACTGATCATGTTTTTTTGGACTTAACTCATATGGATTCTGAGTATTTGGTTAATAGGTTTCCTAAGATCCATAAGAAATGTTTGGAGTATGGTGTAGATTTGACTAAAGATAAGATTCCTGTTGCACCGACTGCCCATTATTCTTGTGGAGGGGTTAAGATTGATCTTAATGGTTGTAGTTCTGTTCCTGGGCTTTATGCAATTGGTGAAGTAAGTTGTAGTGGTTTGCATGGTGCTGATAGGCTTGCTTCTAATTCGCTTACAGAAGGTCTTGTTTTTGGGGAGAGTTTGAGTGAGTATTTGAAAGATAAGGTTAATGAAAGATCCATTGAATTAAAAATAATTAAAAATGACGATTTAACTAAAAAAAATATCAATAACAAAATATCAATAAATAATGAAATAATAATAAAAATTAAAGAAATAAAAGAAAAAATACAATCAATTATGTGGGAGAAGGTTGGGATAATTAGGAGTGAGAAGGATTTGAGTGAGGCTTTGGAAGTGATAAAGGAGATTGAGGAAGAGGTTAATGGGTTTTCTGGAGTTAGTAAGGAGTTGGTTGAGCTTAAGAATTTGATTTTGGTTAGTAAGGTTATTACTTTTTGTGCTTTACGTAGGAAGGAGAGTAGAGGGACTCATTTTATTTCTGAGTATGCTGTTCGGGATGATAAGGAGTGGGCGAATCATTTGGTTGTGGATAAGGAAAGTTTTCAATAATTTTATATATTACATATAACTTCTTAGTAATATGAGATACGTACCAAGCCAAGAAGAGCATGAATTGCGAATGGGTGTGGCTAATGAATTCTACCAAGATTGGTTAGCTGCAATTGGTGTTGATGATACTAAAGCAGTGGTTGGAATTAATATGTCTGTTGGATATGTTGCCTCACAAGGAAAGAAGAGGCGGGAAGAAACAGGAAGGGCTTATGATATTTTACATCCGCTACTAATGGCTGATATTAACAGAGCTGTACAAACAAGACTTGAAGCTACTGCGACAAGAGGATAATTCTAGTTTAATATTAATCCAAAAGTTTTTATAGAAATTATTTAGAAGTTCTCCTTGCTCCCATAACTGGATGCCCCCATTCTGTAGGTAGACCAAACACGCCCCTACCTAAATAGGGATGGGTGGTCTCTCTGTCAGGTAGTCTTTCAACATAGACCTCAACGCCCTCTCCTTGTTTATACCTAACTGGAACTGATCTGCTGTATTTCCACTCGGAAACATCTAGGAAATCTACATGGACATCTCCCCACCTATCAAACGTCAAAGCAGCGTGTAATGGTCTATAGTTTTCATCAGGGGTATTTGTTTGTGAAGCAGACGCTTGTGTATTTCTTCCTTCCAATGGTCTAGACTTCGGCCTCTTTGCATCAGTACTAGGTAAAAATAAATCTCGATATGCTTGAGGAAAATTAATACAAAAGTGAGAAAGAGGTATTCGTCTTTCATATGTAACTTCTCCAGGTTCACCTTCAAATGGAATTTTATCTGAGCTGATAGGAAGAGTCATACCAATAAGCCTAGGATCACTTGCATGCAGCCCAGAAGTCCTATTCAGCGCTGCATATCCCCGTGTTATTCCTTCTTCATCAGGTCCTTTCATTTCTACTAAAACATGATGTGTAATATAGGTTATATCATTCCGATAATCTAACAAAGTATTGGTTGCAAGGGTAATATCCATTTCCTCTCTTTCTTCCAGATATGTTGCAACCATACCTCTGAACTCTTCCTGAGCTGCCATTCGAATCAACTGCCAAGCAGAAGGCATTGTAAAATGAGTATGGTCAAACTCTTCATCAGCATGGCCCATTAAGATTCCCCGGGTTGTTTCTATACCGAGTCTATGCTCCAACCCAACCTCCAGACTTTCTCTTCTAGTGTGAGAACGACCAAACTGCGCATGTGCAGGTATTGCAATATGTGTTGAAAATTCCCTCGCCAGATCATCTTCCGCCATGTAACTCTCCAATAATTTAATCATCTATAAATTTTTTGGTTTTGTTAATATAACAGCTTTTAACACAAAAGTTTTTATAGAATTTAAGATAATTTAATAGAATATGTATGAATTAATTATAACAGAGAAGCCGAATGCTTCGAAGAGGATTGCTGAAGCATTGGCCGAAGGGAAGCCGATAAGAGAAGGGAAAGACGGAGTTTACTTCTATAAGATAAGCCGTGGGAAGCAAGATATTGTTGTAGCATGTGCTGTTGGTCATCTTTATGGGCTTGCTCAGAAGGAAGGGAAGAAATGGAGCTTTCCTGTTTTTGATATTGAATGGAAACCTACATGTGAGACAAATAAGAGTTCTGCTTTTACTAGAAAGTATTTGAATACTATAAAGAAGCTTGCTAAGGAGGCTACAGAATTTACGGTTGCTACAGATTATGATATTGAGGGAGAAGTTATTGGACTGAATGTTGTTAGGTATGCTTGTAAGCAAAAAGATGCCAATAGAATGAAGTTCTCTACTCTTACTAAGGATGAGTTGATTGAGGCTTATGAGAATAAGAGTAAACAGTTAGATTGGGGACAGGCTAAAGCTGGGGAGACTAGGCACTTTCTAGATTGGTTTAATGGGATTAATTATTCAAGAGCGCTTACTTCTTCGATTAAGAAAGCTGGTTCGTTTAAGTTAATGTCAACTGGAAGGGTGCAAGGGCCTGCTTTGAAGATAATTGTTGATAGAGAGAAAGAGATACAGAAATTTAAACCGGTTCCTTTTTGGCAGATTGAGCTTAATGGAGAGATGAAGAAGGAAGCTGTTGATGCATGGCACAAAGAAGATAAATTTTGGGATAGGAAGGAAGCTAGTCAAGTAATGAAGAATGTTAAGGGTGCTAAGAAAGGTGTTATTTCTAAGGTTGAGAGAAGGGAGTTTAAGCAAGCTCCACCAACCCCGTTTGATCTGACTGCAATGCAGGTTGAGGCTTACAGATGTTTAGGGATACAACCAAAAGAAACTTTGTCTATTGCTCAAGAACTTTATACTGCTGGATATATATCATATCCCCGTACATCATCTAATCAATTACCTCCTCAAATCGGTTATAAGAAAGTTTTGAATAAGATTGCAAAGCAGGAGATGTATGCAGACTTATGCAAAGGGATTCTTGCTAAGAAAAGTTTAGCGCCAAACAATGGGAAGAAATCAGATCCTGCTCATCCTGCCATTTATCCTACTGGAAATACTCCTAATTTAGATGAACGGGAAGCTAGAGTTTATGATCTAATCGTTAAAAGATTTTTAGCTACTTTTGCTGATGCTGCTGTTAGGGAGACAATGACCGTTGATATTGATGTTAATAAGGAGCTTTTTGTTGCTAAGGGAACTAGAACTGTTGAGAAAGGGTGGCATGAATATTACGCCCCATATGTTAAGTTGGAAGAGCTGACATTGCCTGATGTTTCCGAAGGTGATGAAGTTAAGGTTAAGAAGATTACTTTGCATGACAAGGAAACTCAGCCTCCAAAAAGATATACTCCTGCTTCTATAATTAAAGATCTTGAGAAGAGAGGTCTTGGAACTAAGGCTACGAGGTCTGAGATTGTTGAGACTTTATTTAGAAGAGGTTATGTTGATGGCAAGACAATTGAGGCTACAAAGTTAGGGATAAGGACGATTGATACACTGGCTAAGCATAGCCCTCAGATTGTTAGTGAGGAACTTACAAGGCATTTTGAAAGTGAGATGGAGAAGATAAGAGGAGGAGAGGTTAAAAGTGAGAAGGTGCTTTCGGATGCTAAGGATGCTTTGGGTAAGATAATTAATGATTTTAAGAAGAATGAACTGAAGATTGGTAAGGAATTATTGGCTGCAAATATTGAGACAAGGGATGAGCTTAGCTTTTTAGGTAAGTGTGTGAAGTGCAAGAAAGGAGATTTGCAGATGAGAAGGGGGAAGTTTGGTCAATTTGCTGCATGCAACAAATACCCTAAATGTAAGACAACTTATTCCCTACCCAATAATGCTTTGATTAAGCCTGCTAAGAAGGTTTGCGAGCAATGTGGGCTGCCTATTGTGCTTGCTATTAAGAAAGCTAAAAGGCCGCAGGAATTTTGTTTGAATCCTGACTGCCCAAGTAAACAACTTGAAGGGGAGGCATTGAAGGAGGCTAAGAAGTTTGAGGCTGGTAAGGTTGAGAAGCCATGTCCTACATGTAAAGATGGGAAGTTGTTGTTAAGGTCAAGTGTTTATGGTAAGTTTTATGGCTGTGATAAGTTTCCTAAGTGTAAGTATACTGAGAAGTTAGTTGAGGAGCCTGTGAAAGATGAAGTTGAGGAGAAAGGGGAAAGTAATAAAAAGAAATAAATTCTGAAAGTAGTTATATGGGCAATTATACGGGCGTTTTTGATTACAAGATAGAGACTCCGGTTTGTAATATTCTGATAGATTTTGAGCAAGGGAGTGCAGAGTATTTCTTTAGTATGGTTGATAGAGATAGATTTGTTAGTGTAATTGTGGGTGCTATTAAGGATAGTGGGTATAATGATATCAATTTAAAGATTGCTATAAGGATTCGGCCTAATGATATAATGGGTGTAAGAAGGGATATAGGAGATCAACATAGGAATAGGCCTAATGAGGAGATTAGGCATTTAAGTAAAAGTTATAAGCAAGCTTATGTTAAATCAAAAGAATTTCTTTCAGGAGAATATATTGTTTACATTGAATTCACAGAGACCTTAAGGAGATACTATATTGACATATATAATGATACAATAAGAAATAATGATATGGCTAATGCAAATATTAGAACTTTTATTGATGCAATTGAGGGACATTTTAAAACTATCTATCCGGATAGATTATATGGAATCTTAGCACATGAAATTACACACTTATGGCATATGAAAAAAAGTAAGGCATTAAAATATGCTAGTAGAAATAAGAGAAGATTTAGTAAGATTTCTGGTGGAATAGATATTGAAGTTGGAGCGTTTAATAATGTTTTATTTAGTTATGGAAAGGAAAATTTCATTATAGGCCTTAATGAAGTTATTGGGTCTTTTAGGTCTATGTATGTCCTTTTTAGGAAAAGGTTTATTGATTTTACAATGCAACTTTGTACTGAAGGGATGGCTACTTTCATGGAATTATATGCAACTGGAAAAGAAATTGATGATGATAAAATCTTTAGGGATGCTTTAGAGACTGCGAGAGAATTAAAAGATAAATTTAGGATTTTTTTAACTGATTTTGAAGGTATTATTGGATTAATTAGAAGGGCTCATGGTCAAACTAGGGAAGTTGGGAACTTCATGCCCCTGGTTAAAAGAAGTAGAGATCAATATGAATTGCATTGTCGAGAGATAAATAAGTTTTTTGAGGCGTTAAATTTGGGATCATATAGTATTGGTTTGCTTATACCTGTTACATTATATTTACATAGCGATCATTCTGTAGAAGAGATAGGTAAAATGAAACCTACTAATTTGATTGATGAATATTGCAAAGTTTCGACTATAATGGGAAGGCAGCCAGTTGTATCGACTAGTCATTTTCACAGAGGAGCATTTGATGTTAGGGACTGTATAACTGAGTTTAACAGATTGAGGAAGGGATTGAAGATTTAACTTTTGACTTAATGCTAAAGATTTAAAAATGAGGTCTGTTTCTTAAGTATTCATGAAAAAATTAATTTTGTTTGTTATTTTGCTGGCAGTTGTTCCTTTTGTAGTTGGTAAGGAAGGTCATATGACTTTACTTGCTGTTCAGGAAGGAAGTGATGGTTATAGTGGTGCTATTGCTGACCTTTATCTTGAGATTATTCCTGGTTCTGGTAGGGTTTTTCTTGAGACGTTTCCATTACTGAAGATTGACACTCAAATATCTACTCGGTTTGCTAAGGAAATAGCTTGTGATTATTTGAATGCGGACTGTGAGAGGTATGATTTCATCTATACAATAAATTCTGGTTCTGTCATTGTGGGTGGACCGTCTGCTGGTTCTTCGATTGCTACTATGACTATACTGATGCTTCAAAATAAAGCAATAAATGAAGAGATTGCAATGACTGGAACAATAAATTCTGGCGGAATTGTTGGGCCTGTTGGTGGTTTGAAGGATAAGATTAGGGCTGCTTCTGAGAATGGAATTAAGACGGTGCTTATACCTAAGGGAGAGAGGTTCTTTAGTGAAGGGGAGGTTAATATAAGTATTAATTCAACTATTAATGAAACTAGTGATGAGATTGATTTGTATGAGTTAGGTAATGAGTTAGGGATTAGAGTTATCGAAGTAGGGAATCTGGATGACATAATGTATATTTTTACCGGGAAGATTAAGGAAGAGGAGGAGGTTAATTTTGATGTTAATTCCGGATATGCTGAGACTATGGAGAAGTTAGCTGCTGATCTTTGTAAGAGGAGTGATAAGTTAAAGAATAATGTTTTGGATGAAAGTGGAGAGTTTAACAATACATTTGAGGATGGTGTTAACCTAACTGAGAGGGGGAGGGTTGCTTTTGAGAGTGAGGACTTTTATTCTTCTGCCAGCTATTGTTTTGGTGCTAATGTGAAGTTTAGTTATATGTTTGTTGCAGGTCAGGAATTATCAAATGATGAGTTTATTGAGAAGATTGAGGTTATCCAGAATCAGATTGATGAGTTTAATGAGGTTTTAGATAGGAAGGAAGTAAGGACGATAACTGATTTAGAGGCTTTTGTTATTGTTAAAGAGAGGTTGACTGAGGCTTCAAATGAACTGAATGATGCTATCTCTGAGATTGAAGGGAATAATACTGAAGGGAGCTTTCAGAAGGTAGCTTATGCTTCTGAGAGAGTTAATTCTGCTCACTCGTGGTTTAATTTCTTTGACAATAGAGGGAAGAGGATTAATCTTAACAAAGAGAATCTTAGGGAGACTTGTCAAAATAAGCTTCAGGAGGCTGAAGAGAGGTTCTTGTATGTTGAGACTTTTATTCCTGGCGGGATAATTGAGACAAAAAAAGAGATTGATTTAGCCTATGAGGATTTGAATAATGGAGATTATGAACTATGTTTGTTTAAGGCTAGTAAAGCTAAGGCTGAATTGGATGTTTTTTTGAGTGTTCTTTATGTTGGAGAGGATAAGATTGAAGAAATTACTTCTCAGAAATTAGATGTTGCTCGGAAGAGTATTTTGAAGCAGATTAAGAAGGGAGCTTTTCCAATTTTGGGATATTCTTACTATGAATATGCGAATTCCCTTAAAGGGGGGGATGATTACTCTACTCTTTTGTACTTAGAGTATGCTAGAGAGCTAAGTAATCTTGACTTATATTTTAAGAATGGGAAGAAAATTGGCTTTGTTGTTGATAGGGAGTCTTTATTTTATATATTTGGGGTTATAAGCGGCATAGTAGTTACAATTGCTAGTATCATAATATTTAAAAAGATAAAAAACCCAAGCAGAACACAGAGTGTTCTGCTGGGAAAAAAGAGGTGATAGATAATGATACCCAGTTCTTATTCAGAAGTAGAGTATCATTACTCACACTCTAGGATGGTTACAGAACTGATATTTAAAGTTTATTGTAAGATTTTGAAATAATGATTACATGTTGGTGATGAAATGTTATGTTCGAAGTGTAAAAAGTTTAAAGTTAGGGTGGAGATAAGTCATTTGGGTAGTTTATGTGCTAATTGCTTTTGTAAGATTTTTGAGAAGAGGATTAGAAAATCTGTGAGAATAGATAGAGTTTTTTCTAAAAATGATAGGATATTGGTCAGTGATAAGTTGAGTGAGTACTTGGTTAAGGAAATTATTAAGGGTATGCCTGTTAAGATATTTTTTCGTAAGTTAGATGATGATTTTGTTAAGAGGGAGAAGATAAATAAGGTTGTTGTGGGATGGACTTTGGATGATGAGGTGAATCAGTTCTTGGAGAAGTTGTTGTTTAATCGTAAAAGTAAAGAGGTTAAGTATGTTAAATTGTTGAAATCGGTTACGGATGAAGAAGTTGAAGCGTTTGTTAAGATTAAGAAGATTAAGTTTAGTTTGAATGAGAAAAATGAGGATATTTCTGAGTTTATTTCTGTTTTGAATGAGAAATATGACGATATTAAGTTTGGTCTTGGTAAGAGTATAAAGAAATTGAAGAGTTAGGAAAACTATAAGGATTCTGTCAATAATAAATCGATAATTAGAAAAATAAAAAGAGAAAATTTAGCCAATAAAAAACAATCATTAGAAATAAAATAATAACTAAAAAATAAAGAAAAAAAAGAAATAACTAGCTTATTTCGTAGACAACGCTTATTGCGCTTTGCACCTGAACATTCTGAGGAGATATTTTTGAGCTATCATCCATTCCCCTTGCAAGTGAGCTAACTGCCATTTCTGCAACAGGGTATTCAAATGCTCTAAAGTAAAAGTTATTCTCCTGGATAGAGGTTATTTTTCCTAATGTTACTCCAGTTGAAGAAGCGATGCTTTTTGCTTTGTCTTTTGCTGCTACAGCTGCTTTCTTTAAAGCGTCGTCTCTTACTTTTGCTTCAAGTGTTTTTGTCAATCCGAATGATACTCGGTCAACGCCGTTAGCTCCAGCATCAACTGCTGTGTCTAATAATGTTCCTACATCATCGATATCGGTTGTTGTTACTTTTAATGTGTGAGTTAATCTGTACCTATCATCAATTGACTTTCTTGTTTCTGGGTCCCACTCAGTTTTTTTGTGTAGGAAATAGTTTGATGTTTCTATGTCATCGCTTTTGATTCCTGCGCTTTTTAGTGCGGCAGTTACTGCATTTGACTTTTGTTTGTTTTCATCTTGTGCTTGTTTAGCTGTTACTCCATCTGTCAGAATGTTAATGTATACTGTTGCTTTGTCTGGAGCTACTTCTAATTCAGCGTTTCCAGAAACAGACATTGTGTTTC
>JASMFX010000088.1 GCA_030751555.1 Candidatus Woesearchaeota archaeon
CCTAAAAACTGACTCTTAAGGGGGTTCAAAAAGGGCTTTATAAGGCCTAAAAACCCCTAATTCAACCTAAATAACCAAAAGATTTATAAGGGGGTACCTTTTTCTCAAGTTAAATGCCAGGAGAATCTTTCTAATTGTAAATAGATACACTTTAGCTAGTCGTATTTAGGTTAGAAAGATTCGTGCTACACGCCCTGGTAGTGTAGTCTGGCACAGCATTTTATTTAATGCTGCAGCACCTATCATGAAGCCTTGTCGAGGCAGATATTAGGTTTCCTAAAATCTGCAACAAAAAGGCTTCGACCCGGGTTCGAAACATCTTCCCGAAACAGAGAGGGTGAGAGCTTCCCGGCCAGGGCGTATGGGCCGGTAGCTCAGCCTGGAGTGACATGTCCGGCGAGACACCATAAGCAATAGAGCACTGGACTTTTAATCCAGTAGTCGCGAGTTCAAATCTCGTCCGGCCCGGTTATATTATTTTGAATTAAAAATGGCAAAATTCGATATAAGCAAGCATCACCTTGTCCCGAAGCACACCAAGCTCAATGACAAGGAAAAAGAAGACTTGCTGGAAAACTACAAGATTTCTATTGCCAATCTACCTAAAATTTTCTTAAAAGACTCTGCAATAACAGGATTAAAAGCAAAGGAAGGAGATGTTATCAAGATTATAAGAAAAAACCCCCGAGTAGGGGAAGTTGTTTTCTACAGGTGTGTTATAAATGGTTAATACTGGAGAATTATTAATGAAGAAGTACTTCGAGGAAGAGTCTTTTATTAGATCTGACATTGAATCATATAACAATTTTATTGAAAAAGTCCTACAGGAGATTGTAGAGGAAAACAAAGAGATTATTCCAACAATCATCCCACATAATATTGATGATTTTAAGATTAAACTGGATAAAATTTGGGTTACAAAGCCTGAAATCACTGAAGCTGACGGATCAAAAAGGCCTATCTATCCTGTCGAAGCGAGGCTTAGAAAAATAACCTACGCTGCTCCTTGCTTTATAGAGGTAAGTGCCCACATCAATGATGTCCAGAGAGAATCCTTTACAACACAAATTGGAAATATTCCTGCAATGTTAAAAAGTAACATCTGCCATCTTAATAATCTCCCTAGAGAGGGATTAATTGAAAAAGGAGAGGATGCTGATGATCCTGGAGGTTATTTTATTATTAACGGTACAGAAAAAGTCTTGATTGATATTGAGGATTTAGCATCCAACAGACTAATGGTTGAAAAACCAACCACTGGAGTTTCAGAGTTTGTAGGTAAGCTTTTTTCAGAGATTGGGAGTTTTAAGATCCCCCACACTGTTGAACGTATGAAAGATGGCATTTTCTATCTCTCATTCACAAGAGTCAAAAGAATTCCAATTATCATCGTCTGTAAAGCATTAGGAATGTTAAAGGATGAAGAAATCATGAAGGCTGTAAGCCCTAATAAACAATTCGACGAGGTACTTATTTCCCTCTATGAATTCATTGACATTAAAACACAGGATGAGGCAATAGACTACATCTCTAAAAAGATTGGAATTACACAAACCAAAGAGATTCGAGTAGAAAGAATGTATGAGATACTTGATAGGTATCTGTTACCACACCTTGGATCTGCAAAGGAAGACCGTATAACTAAGGCACACAACCTATGCAAATATATGAAAAAATTTATTTTAGTCCAGAATAAAGTTTTGCCACTAGATGACAAGGATCATTACTCAAATAAAAGACTGAAACTAGCAGGAGAGCTTTTATCAGACTTGTTTAGAGTCAATCTTAAAGTTCTTGTTCAGGATCTCTTGTATAATTTTCAAAGAATCGTCAAAAGAGGAAAGTTTCCTAGTATTAAGGTAATCATAAGAGATAAACTTCTCACACAGAGAATCTACAGCTCAATGGCAACAGGCAATTGGGTTGGAGGAAGAAAAGGTATTTCTCAAAGAATCCAGAGACTGAACTTTTTAGAAACCCTCAGTCACCTTCAAAGAGTCGTATCTCCACTATCAGCTTCCCAAGAGAATTTTGATGCAAGAGAACTGCATTGCACACATCTAGGAAGATTATGCCCAATCGAAACTCCAGAAGGAACAAATATTGGATTAAGAAAAAATCTAGCACTCCTCACGAGCATCTCATCAAGCACTGATGATGGAGAAATAATAAAATCATTCAAAAACCTTGGCATGAAATCGGTGAACTTTTAAAATGACTGAAATATACCTCAGAGGAAAATTTATTGGAACTGTAGATAACGCTGATGATTTTGTTAAGCAGATCAAGCAGGAAAGACGAAAAGGAGTTATCTCTAAAAATTTGAACGTGTACCTGGACAAAGCTAATGATGAAGTCCATGTTGATGCAGCAGGAGGTAGAGCTAGAAGACCCCTTATCATTGTCAAAGATGGAATTCCACTATTAACTGAAAAACATATTAAACAATTAGAAAGCAATGAAATCACATGGTCTGATCTCGTAGACCAAGGCATTATTGAGTATCTGGATGCTGCTGAAGAAGAAAATGCGTTAATATCATTTGATGCAAAGCAACTTACTCCAGAAAACACCCATATGGAGATTACACCAACAGCCATGCTTGGCCTGACTACATCACTGGTGCCCTTTGGTAATTTTAATCCATCTGCTCGTCTCAATGCCGGTTCAAAAAACCAAAAACAAGCACTTGGCTTTTATGCTTCTAACTTCTCTGTCAGACTCGATATGGACGTCAACATTCTTCATTATCCACAAGTTCCTGTTGTTAAAACAATGATGCATGATATTTCTTCATATGAAAAACATCCTGCAGGTCAAAACGTGATTGTTGCAGTTATGAGTTATAAAGGATACAACATGGAAGATGCAATAGTTCTTAATCAAGGAAGTATTGATCGTGGCCTAGGAAGGAGCAGTTACTATAGGCCAAGCGTTGCTGAAGAATTAAGATATTCAGGAGGCTTAATGGATTCTATCACAATTCCAGATAAGGATATCAAGGGATATAAAAGCGAAAAGGATTATAGATTACTTGAAGGAGATGGTATCATCTTCCCAGAAGCTAAAGTAAATGAGGATGACGTTATCATTGGGAAAACCTCTCCACCAAGATTTTTATCAGGATTAGATGAATACAACCTAGCCTCCAGTACAAGGAGAGAAAGCTCTGTATCGCTAAGGCATGGTGAAAAAGGAGTAGTAGATTTTATTCTGATCACAGAGAACGAGGAAGGCAATAAACTAGTCCAAGTAAGGATACGAGATCAAAGAATACCTGAGATTGGTGATAAATTTACATCTCGACATGGTCAAAAAGGAATCATAGGGATGATTGTCCCTCATAGTGATATGCCATTTACATCTACAGGAGTTGTTCCAGATATTCTTTTCTCACCTCATAGTATTCCAAGCAGAATGACCGTAGCTCACCTGCTTGAATTAGTAGCTGGGAAAACAGGATCTCTCGCAGGAAGACCCATAAACGGAACCACGTTTGATTCTGAAGCAGAGGACGCAATCAGAGAAGAACTCCTCTCACTAGGATTCAGAGAGGATGGATCTGAAACAATGTTTGATGGAGCAACAGGCCAAAAATACGGAGCAAAGATCTATATTGGGAACATGTATTATATGAAACTCAAACACATGGTTGCTAACAAGCTCCATAGCAGAGCTCGTGGACCGATTCAACTCCTAACAAGACAGCCAACTGAAGGAAGAGCAAAAGAAGGAGGATTAAGACTGGGAGAGATGGAGAAAGATACCTTTGTTGCACATGGCGCATCATTATTGCTTAAAGAGAGATTTGATTCAGATAAAACAGTCATTCCAGTTTCAGAGGAGACTGGATTAATGGGATTCTATGATGGATACCATGACAAGAGACTAGAACCTGTTTCATCAGAAAATGCAGATGTGAATGATATAGAGATTAGTTACGCTTTCAAATTAATGCTTGATGAATTTAAATCACTTGGATTGTATCCTAAATTAATACTTAAAAATAAATATTAAAAATGGTAGAAGAGAAAAAAGAAGACTCGCTGGAAAAGAAACCAGAAGAGGAAGAAACAAAGGAAAACATTGAAGTCCCTGAGAGAGGAATCTTCAAACAGGTCAAAGCCATAGAGTTTAGGATGCTCAGTCCTAAGATGATTAAGAAGATGGCAGTTGCTAAAGTAGTCACACCTGAATTGTATGATAAGGAAGGATACCCAGTAGATGGTGGCTTAATGGATATTCGCTTAGGAGTTATTGATCCTGGACTAAGATGTAAAACCTGTGGTGGAAAACTAAAAGAGTGTCCAGGCCATTTTGGATACATGGAATTAGCAAGACCAATCATCCATGTAAGCTTTGTAAGTATTGTTCATATAATGTTATCTTGTAGCTGCCGTGATTGTGGGAAGGTGCTTATTCAAGATAAAAAACGAGAGATTGTTACTAAAGAAGTAAAGAAAGTAGAAAAAGAACTGGGTGCCAATGGCAAGAGAGCTTATATTAAAAAAATAATTACTAGCCTAAAAAAGGTGAATAAGTGTCCTCATTGCAATGCAAAGCAGTATAAAGTATCTATTGAAAAGCCTACTACATTCCTTGAGAATGATAAACGTGTTAGCCCAATTGAGATAAGGATGCGACTGGAAAAGGTATCTGATGAAGATGTCTCTCTTTTTGGGATAAATCCTATTGCAGCAAGACCAGAATGGATGGTATTGACAGTATTGGGTATCCCGCCAGTAACCATGAGACCATCAATCACTCTCTAATCTGGAGAGAGAAGCGAAGATGACCTTACACATAAGATGGGAGATATCATACGTATAAATCAGCGACTCTTTGAGAACATTAATGCTGGCGCTCCTGAGATTATTATTGAAGATCTTTGGGACCTGCTACAATATCATATTACTACTTTCTTTGATAATAGTGTTGCACAATTACCACCAGCACGACATCGTTCAGGACAACCTCTTAAGACAATTAGTGAGAGAATCAAGAGCAAGGAAGGTAGGATAAGACATAATCTTGCAGGAAAAAGAACAAACTTTTCAGCACGAACAGTAATAAGTCCTGATCCAATGTTAGCAATTGATGAGGTCGGAGTTCCAAAGGTTATTGCCATGAAACTATCTGTTCCTGAAACTGTTACCGCCTGGAATATAAAATACCTTAAAGCGTTTTTGGAAAAAGGTCCTAATAAGTATCCTGGATGCAATTATGTAATAAGGCCAGATGGAAAGAAAAAGAAAATAACAGACGAGACAAAAGAAGCTGCATTAGAGGAACTACAACCTGGCTATATCCTAGAGAGGCACCTTATGGATGGGGATATCTCGATATTTAATAGACAACCATCTTTGCACAGAATGAGCATGATGTGTCATAAAGTAAAAGTCCTGCCAGGAAGAACACTTCGTTTGAATCCTGCAGTATGCCACCCTTACAATGCTGATTTTGATGGAGATGAGATGAATCTGCACATTCCTCAAACAGAGGAATCACGTTCAGAAGCAGAGGTTCTTATGTCAGTCCCAACCCAGCTAATCAGTCCTCGTTATGGCCTATCAATTATCGGTTGCACACAAGATTCGGTTAGTGGAAACTACTTATTGACAAAAGGCATTGAAATGCCCTATGCAGAAGCTTGTCAGTTATTAGCAAGCATTGGAATAACAAACCTAAAAAAATTACCAAACAAACAGAAGATTAGCGGAAAAGAGATTTTCTCTGTTCTCTTGCCTCTTGATTTTAACTACAGAGGAACCTCAAGAGAAAAAGAAGACAAAGAGGTTATTGTAAAAAAAGGACAGCTCATAAAAGGAGTTATAGATTCTAATACCATAGGACAAGAAGCAGGTCTAATGCTTCGTGACTTACACAAACAGTTCGGTCCAAAAAAGACTATCACAATCCTAGAAAATATTTTCAGATTAGGAAATCAAGTTCTTTTAGATTATGGATTTACAACAGGCCTAAAAGATTCAGATATGCCTGAGGAAGGAAGAAAAAAGATTGAAGAAACTCTTCAGAATGCTGAAGAAGAAGTAGCAAACCTAATTCAACAGTATAAAGATAAGAAGCTTGATGTATTTCCAGGAAGAACCTTAAAAGAAACTCTTGAACTAAAGATCCTTGAAGTTCTAAATAAAGCAAGAAACGAAACAGGCCATATTGTAGCAGGATATGCTAAAGAAAAAAACGCAACAGTTATTATGGCTGCTTCTGGTGCAAGAGGGAACCCATTAAACTTAGCTCAAATGGCTGCCTGTGTGGGCCAGCAAGCTATGAGGGGAAAAAGAATTGAGAAAGGTTATAAAAACAGAACACTCCCACATTTTAAGAAAGGAGACCTAAGCCCTGCTGCACGTGGATTCATCAGGCATGGCTTCAAAAAAGGACTTTCACCTCATGAATTCTTCTTTGGCGCAATGACTGGAAGAGATAGTCTGATGGATACTGCACTGAGAACACCAAAATCAGGTTACCTCTATAGAAGGTTAGCAAATGCAATGCAAGATATTAGAGTAGAGTATGATGATACAGTGAGAGATTCTTCTGGGAAAATTATCCAGTTTTCTTATGGTGAGGATAGTATTGATGTTTCAAAATCAGAAAATGGCAAAATCAATGTGAAAAAAATAATTGAGAGCGTATAACAGAATGAACCCTATACTAAAAAAATATCAAGGACAAATTCCAATAAGCATCTTGGAAGAAACAAATGAAGCTCTTCCTAAAGGAATTTCAAGTGCAAAAATCACCAAGATAGCTGAAAAACTATTGGAAGAATATGAATATGCAAAGGTTCATGCAGGAGAGTCTGTAGGAATTGTTAGTGCAGAATCAATTGGCGAACCAGGAACACAGATGACATTGAACACATTCCATTTTGCTGGTGTGGCTGAGATGAATGTTACTATGGGACTACCAAGAATCATTGAGATTTTAGACTGCAGAAAGAAAATTAAAACTCCAATGATGGAGATATTCCTAAAAAAGCCATACAACAAAGGAAAAGATATCCGAAAGCTTGCCCTCTCCATAAAGGAAACAGTATTTGATGAGATAGCAAAGGAATTTGTCATCAACATTGTAGATTCTAAAGTAGATGTAATCCTCAATAAGGAAAGAATGAAAGAGCTTTCTCTTACAACAAATACCCTACTTTCCCTAATTAAGAAAGGTGCGAAAGGAGGAATACAAAACATCAAAGGAGATAATGAGAAGATCACAATTAAGGTAAAGAGCAAAGATGAAAACCTGAATCAGGTCTATAAATTCAAAGAAAAAGTAAGAAAAGTGTTTATCAAAGGCATAAAAGGCATTAAACAGGTTCTTCCAGTCAAAAGAGGAGAGGAATTCATCATTATTACTGCTGGAAGCAATCTTAAGAAAATTCTAGAGCTTGACTGGGTTCAAAAAGAGACTACCACAACAAATGATGTGCTAGAGATTAACGCTTATTTTGGCATTGAAGCAGCAAGGCAAGCAACTATTAACGAAGTGTATAAAGTTATTGAAGCTCAAGGCCTAAATGTTGACATAAGACATATAATGCTAACAGCTGACACAATGTGCGGCAGTGGAACACTTAAAGGAATAACGAGATATGGTGTTGTAAGTGAAAAATCTTCAGTCCTAGCTAGAGCATCCTTTGAAACACCTATCAAACACATTATCAACGCTTCACTTGTAGGAGAGATTGATGAACTTAACAGCGTGGTTGAGAATGTCATGCTTAATCAACCAGTCCCTGTAGGAACAGGACTTCCTGGATTGGTAACAAAAAAAGGTAAATAAGAATGACAGATGCTATAGTTGAAATTAGAAAGGATCTTGAAAAATCACAGTTACAAATAGGTGCTTCTGTTGCTTTAAAAAACCTAAGTAAAGGCAATGCAAAAAAAGTCTATGTTGCCTCAAACTGCCCTCCAAGAGTTCTTGCAGACATAAAACAGGCATGCAAACTCACAAAGGCAGAATTAATTAGCTTAAAGATTCCTAATGATGAGCTAGGAGCCATCTGTAAAAAAAGATTTTCTATTTCTGTTTTGAGCAAGAATGAATAAAATAAAATTAAATACTGATGTTTTAAAGTTAATTGTTCTTTTTGAATCTTTAACACACTCAAAGGTAAAGGACTGTATTCCTGAAGAAAAATTAATCACTTATATTGTTGAAGAGAACGAAGCTGGAAAAGCTATTGGAAAGAATGGAATCAATGTAAAGAGATTAGGAAATATGGCTAAGAAAAATATCCGGATTATTGAATACTCATCAGATCTGAAGCAGTATACTAAAAATGTTATCTACCCCCTCAAAGTCTCAGGTATTGAAGAAGAAGAGGTAGAAGGCAAAAAGATTGTAACCTTAACTCCGATCGACAGCAAAACAAGAGGCTATCTTATTGGCAGAGCAGCAGAGAATCTGAGAGGCTATGAAGCCTTAATAAAACGTTATTTTGAGATAGATGAGTTAAAGGTTGTTTAAGAGATGTGATAACTAAATCTAGTATTTTGGTTTAACCACTATATCCTTTCTGAAATTCCTCAATCAGTTGAGGGTTCTCCTTTTTCCAGGGTTTTGCAGGATGAGTAAAACCTTTTGGATCATTAAAAGCCCTGTAACTATCAATCCCATCGTCCAAACCAATCAATTCTCTTATCTCGCTCCTCCCTCTTGGCAGACCATGCAGGCCTTTTTGGATGTCTTCCCATTGTGGTTCCAAATCAGGATCAATCTCTCTCAATTGGATATCCTGGCACTGCTTTCCATACTCCCCATAACAACTAACAGATGCATATTTAGCACCAGTAACATCACATACTACTCGAGAAAGCGAAAATGCATAGGGTAATAACGTGCTACTTGCCTTCCAAGTACATTTCCCCCATACCCTATCGGTCCCAATAGGATACAAACCTCCAGTAATAATAACATCATCCTTTGCCTTGCTCATCCCATAATCAGCCTGGAGAAAGTAGATATTAAAATCTCCTCCCCCATTAATATCCACCTTACTCCTGTCTAGATGCCATCTCCCGTCTGCAAGTATATCAAAGATCTTATCTCTGAATCCACCCCCATCTTTTCCAATGTAACCTACAGACAGGTTCACCCTCGCCACAGATATTCCATTCTCATGATACTCAATCGTTACATGCACCTTTCCATCCGACATTAATCCATCAATCTCATCCCTATTTTGCATCAAGCGCCTCTCTAAATCCTGGGCAATAATCAAGGAGGGAAAAGTACCATAAAACCCCTCTCGTTCAGCAATATGATGGCCCACACAAACAGCACTATCTGCAAATTTATCAGGGTCTTGAGTAGTTTCATTGAGATTGTCACTCTGAGGAATAATATCTGGTGTAAAAACCCTTAATTCATCCCGGGAAAAATGGCCATTCTCGAAATAACCAAGCTGGCCTAATCGCTCAGCTGCTACATCGTAAGCAATAGATTGGATATCTAATCCAGAAACAGCTACGACTTGGCCCCCCACGTTAATATCAATAGGTGTTTTACCACATCTTTCCCTCCCACCAAGGCATTGCACCCCAATATCAAGCCTATGATGGGGCAATACAGGTTCAGGACTATCATACATGTGCAAGGTTTCAGCTATCTTTGTAGATATTCCTGCTGCTATAGTGCTTGAAATCACATCTGGGTGTCCTCTAAACTCTACCTCAGCAGTTTCACGTTTTCCTGGTCTAAAGTTAAGCGTCATAAGTAATAATGCAAACCACCGCATTATAAACACTCTTGAGATATTTATTAGAATAAGAATAATACCCAGAAAAAAGTATTATAAGAATATTTTTGTCATCCGCATTGCATCTCTAATCATCCTGAGATTTAATACCAAGATATTGTCTTGCCGCAATCATCATGTCAACGAGAAGCTCAATTTTGTCTGTACCATCAAATACAAAAGTATTCCTCTCAAAAAATATCTGCCTTTGAAGCAATCCATCCAACACATTATCAAGATCATCTTCTTTAATGCGCCCTTTTATGATAATTGCATCCTCATCATCATGAGCATAGCTATATTTGAAAGGTGAGAGAGTATCATCAGGAAGAGTATTATCACCAGGAACAAAACTAAAACCTTTCCGAGCACCATATCGCTCTTGATCAAGAAAATACAGAGTTGATTTTGGAAGATGAGGAAATCCTTCAATCTTGCCAGGAACAAAACTAAGAGCAAGATAGGTTCCATCATAGGAAAAATCTACCTCTAGATTTTTTCGAGTATCAACATAAGAAGTTGTAAAAGGCGCACTCTTGCTAGGTTTAAAGAGATAAAATGTTGGACAATCATAGCCATCAGGAATCCTTGCAAGCATAGGAACAATAATAACACCAGATCTATATGCCCTTTTTCTTTTGGTTTCACTCACGTTTCCTGTTAGTGCTTCAATGGAAATCCCTGCCATAAGTTAACAGGTTGAAACGCAATTTATAAGATTTTATATGATAAATATGTAGTGTTGATTCCAACTAAATCTTAACCAAAAGCTTTAAAAACCCCCTACCTTTCCTAAACATTATATAATGGCAAAGAAATCAAAAGGTCTTAATGCAGCAAAAAAGCTGAAGAGAAGGCGAAGAGATAGTAGATGGAAACAGGCTAGTTATAAGAATAAGATTCTTAATCTCAAAGTAAAGTCAGATCCATTAGAGGGGGCTTCCCAGGCTAAAGGAATTGTGCTTGAAAAGATCCAATTAGAAGCTAAACAGCCAAACTCAGCAATGAGAAAATGCGTCAGAGTCCAATTAATCAAGAATAGTAAACAGGTAGCTGCCTTTGTCCCTGGAAATGAAGCTATCAAGCTTGTAGATGAGCATGATGAGATTATAATTGAATGTATTGGCGGTAAAAAAGGAAGATCTAAAGGAGACATTCCAGGAGTGAGATTTCAAGTTATAAAAGTAAATGATCAGTCACTCAACGCATTACTCAAGGGAAAAATTGAGAAAGCTAGAAAGTAGAGAGATAATCAAAATGGAAATATTAGCATTTAACCGATGGAACACCGACAGCATCAAGATAGAAGATCCTGGATTGATAAATTATGTTCAGTTGCAGCCAAGAATTGTCCCAAAAACAGGAGCTAGATATGCTGGTAATAGATTCCATAAATCCAAAGTATTTATTGTTGAGAGATTCATGAATAAAGTAATGATCCCAGGCCATAAAGGTAAAAAGCATTTCAAAAGTTCTGGCCATATAACAGGTAAGAGTCAAAAAGCATATGATATTATGGAAAAGGTTCTAAAGCTGATTGAACAAAAAACAAAGGAGAACCCTATCAAAGTTTTGGTAAAGGCAATTGAAAATGCTGCTCCAAGAGAAGAGATTATCTCAATCGAATATGGAGGAGCAAGATATCCAAAAGCTGTTGAATGCGCCCCCCAGAGGAGAATTGACATTGCAATGAGATACATGACTCAAGGAGCTTACCAAAAATCATTTAATAAAAAAGTATCAATCGAACAGTGCCTGGTTAATGAGATTCTAGGAGCTTATCAAATTACACAGGATTCCAATGCTATCTCCAAAAAGCTTGAAGTTGAAAGACAAGCTGATGCTTCTAGATAGGGATTCTAAAATTAAAGTCAATTTAAAATGATACCTAGAAAAAGAAAACTCATACTCCCTGGAATTTTAGCAGCTGTAATTGCAGGCGCATTTTTGACAACGTATCTCAAAGAGAGTAAAAGAGATAGAGCAAACAGATCCTTTGTCGAAGCTAACCAAATAATCGTGAACAAGTTAATAGAGCAATTGATAAACTAAAAGAAGCTAAGAATTTAGGATTTGAATCTGCTGCTTTGTATAACAGTCTTGCAGTAGCTCACTACAGGACAGGTAATGAAGAACAATCAATTTCTTGCTTTAAAAAAGCTATGGAGATGGATCCCGATAGCATCTATATAAAAGAAAATTATATTAATTTTCTAAGCAGATTGCACAGACATCAAGAAAGTTTAGATGTTTGGATGTCTATGAGGGGAAATAGCAATGCACCTGAGGATCTAGAGTTCAAGATAGGCAACTTTTGCCAAAGAATGGGAGATCCTGATTCTGCAATAGAGGCATATACTAACCAGTTAGAGAAAACTCCAGATGATGTTAAGCTCCACAATCAGATTGGAGATTTATATAAGAAGCAAGGAAATCCTGAAGAAGCCATAAAACAATATAATCAGATACCTGAAGATAATGAGGAAGAGTATTGCAGATCACGAATCTCTCTAGCTGAAATTTATAGAAAACAAGAGAATTTTGATGAAGCAATAAAAGCCTATGAATCTGTACCTGATTGCGATGTCAGGTTATTGATGAGAGATTCAAAAAGTCAAGGAATCGAAGTTGATGAAGAGAATGGTGAAATAATAATAGATCTTTTGCAATTAATTACACAAAGTGTAACAAAGCATCGTGCATGGAGCATAGCCCAAGTAGGATTAGGAGATCTGTATAGGACAAAGAAGAATGATCCCACGAAAGCCCTACACCATTTTAGACAGGTTCCTGAAGGAGATTCTCTCTATGGGAAAGCCCAAGAATTCATTGAGGAGATAAAGACCAACACTCTTTGATTTGGAAAAGAGTTTAATCTGTATAATAGTTCTAAGAAACTAAATCTCTCACTTCTTCTTCACAATTCCTTTCTCAATATCAGCAAGCTCATCATCACTGTGAAACGAGTGCTCTCTCTTTGATTTTCGTCTAAATTTGTTTTTCAGCCTAGAAGGAAACTTCTTAACCAAAATAATAACAACAATTGCTCCAAGCAATACAGTAAGAAGATGGACTAATTTAAACTGATTGCTAGCAACCTTATCCTGCGCAACTATCTCTGGATCCTGAGCAATGTCTTCAATAAATTGCTCTTCCAAACCACCTTGCTCCCCTTTGATTTCCTCCTGAGTTTTCGCACTACTCCCTTTTCCACCAGTGATCGCAAAATAAGAAAAACCAGGGCTTTCTGAGCGATAATAAACCTCATCTCCTTGCCTGCGCAGATACTCTGTGTCAAGATCATTCCATACAGATTCTACATACCTCTGCAATAACACATCATCAGTCGCAAAGCTATTCTGCTCTAGCCAGTCAAAATCAACCTCAAAGAGAATCTCGGCATTAACAATATCAGAATCTTTAATCTTTACAAGATCCACCTCAAAATACTCATATACCTCACTCTCAGGCTTTGTCAAGGTATTAGGTTCAGATGTAAGCTCAAAAACCTTAAGCTGTGGCTTAATTAGTAAATTCTTTGTCTCAAAACTAATGCTATTAACTGGGATCTCCTTAGCAGTGACTTCTACAGAGAGTGTCTCCCCTACACTAACCCTTCCATAGGACTTTATTGCGCTTGCACCTCTGTTAGAGCCTCCAGATCCACCAGAGCCACCTCCACCACCTCCCCCTCCGCTACTAGCAGATGGAGAGCTGCTGCAACCCTCATCAATGCTACCATCACAATCATTATCAGTAGAATCGTCACAAACCTCTGATTTACCAGTATTAATATTTGCATTGTTGTCATTGCAATCTGTTCCATTAAATGCTGAAGAGTTAAAACCATCCAAATCACGATCATAACCAACAAAAAGAGTAACTTGATTGCTTTCCACATTGCTGTCATTCGAAGAGGTAAAAGTAACGGTTTCATTCCCTCCAAAACCTAGATCAGGAATAAAAGTCACGTTATCTGAAACAATGCTTACAGTAATGCTACTAGTTGATGAGGCAGTGTAGGAAAGTATATCCCCATCATTATCAGAGAAAAAGTCACTAATATTTATCGATATGTTAGTATCAATATACCATGATTGGTTTGCTATCTGTGAAGTGCTTTGAGGGGTATCGTTTATGAGCAAGGAATAATTCTCAGGAGTAGTATTCAAACCTCCATCACCCACAATAACCATCGCTGTCCAGTTCTGAGATTTTGTTGTATTTCCACTGAGAACAGTAGCTACTAAATCCAAGCCATTGTCTACAAGAGTAATAGTGTCAGCCAACCCTCCAAGTTCATTAGAATCATTAAACCACCTAACATAAGCATAGATTGTCTCCCCATCAACATCAGTTGCATTAACCCATAAAGTAATGTCCTCTGTGGTATAATTAGACTGATTGATATTTGTAGTATTAATAACTACTTCCTGAATTACTGGACGAGTATTATTAATTGTGAAATTAAACAACAAAGTAGAAGCACTATTATTAAAAGTATCATTTCCAAAAACCCTGATACTATGCTGTCCATTAGCTGAAAAGGTTTTATTAACAGAGAAAATATTGCTCCCTGAGACAAGGGATTCATTTACCCCATCAAATTGAAGAACAGCACTCGATATTGTCTCATTTGCACTAATATTAATGAAAAAATGATAATTGGTGGTTGTGGTATCATTTACTGTAGGAGAGACAAAGCTAATCTTAGGAGACTCATTGTCCATGGAATCAAAAAGATTCTCCAAATTGATTGTTTTGAATTCAAATCCAGATCCAGAGCTGTCATCAATAACATCTCCAGTGCGATTAAGACTAGTTGCTATGGACTGAGGAGTTTGATTAGTATTATTCAACAATCTCAAAAATTGCCTCACCAATGCAAAAGCTCCTGATACATGAGGGGCTGCTTGTGAAGTCCCACTCTGAGTCTCAAAATCACCATCATTAGATGTTGATTTAATACTGCTTCCTGGAGCAAAAAGATCTGTTACATTATTCCTATTGGAAAAAGAACTAATTGAATTGGTAGAAGTTACAGAGCTCACAGATGTTGCATTGCTTATACAGGCTGGCCTGCCAATTCCAGTAGTGCTGCCAGCATTTCCTGTAGATGCGATAACAGAGATATTGAGACGAGAGGCATTTGCAATAGCCTGAGTCATCTGGCTGTCTGAATTGTCACAGATTCCTGAAAAAGTAGATAAAGTACCAAGGCTCATGCTAATAACAGTTATATTATAGAGCGAACTATTATCAACACACCAATTTATACCTGCAATAACATCTGAGGAGCTTCCTAACCCACTTGCAGCCAACACCTTAATCCCAATAAGATTCACATCTGGAGCAACACCCCTATAAGTAGAATCACTGCTCGCTATGATACCAGAAACATGCGTTCCATGCCCATTGTCATCTGTAGGATCATCATCGTCATTAACAAAGTCATATCCATCAATAACCTTACAACCTTGACCAATGCAGCCGCCTAGTGCAGTATGGGTATAAAGGATCCCAGTATCGATCACACAGACAGTCTCTCCTGAACCAGTAACATTTGTCCCATTATGGATAAGGGATTGGATAATATCTGCCTTAATCTGACTCCTGCTATCATCAAGAAAAGCCTTTACTGGCTCATTGATATAGATCTCCTCAATATTAGGATCATCCTCAAGAATCTCTAATTGATCCTCAGTTATAGTTCCTGCGATTGCCATATCTAAATCAGTCTCTACCTCAAAATCATCCTCTTCTTCAAGTTTTTCAACAACAAGTTCCTTCCTCTCCTCTGTGTCCTCCCCTTGCTCTTCCAGTATACCCAGAGCTCTTGCTACTTTGTTAGTAACCTCTCCTTCCTTCATCACAATAATAACATCAACCTCACCTTCTTCCTCAATTTCCTCCAAAACATCTTCACTAATCTCTACATCTTCCTCGGATTGTGCAATAATAAGAAATGAAAATAGGAAAACACCTAAAACTAGAAGTGGGAGTAAGCTCTTTTTCATTCTGTAGTGAAGTATACGACAGATAATCATTTAAATAGTTTTCTTTAAAGGAAAATTTTGAAGAAGATAATGTATTCTACGATTTCTCCAAATTTCTTCCGAAAAAAAGTAGTATGAACTTATTAATCTTAAAAGACTCTTTAAAAATAGAAACCTTTATATATTTGATATTACTAAATATATGTTATGGAAAAAAATATAAATGACAAACGCAATCATCCCGAGAAAAAGGGAAGTAACCCAAAAGAGGAATTTTATAGAAAAAGTAGCGTGGAGAGTCCCAGTTTCAACATCATATCCAGAGGGAATAAAATATTCATTAGCACTTATTGAGGATGGCAAACGGATTTTAGCCATCGACAATTTCAAACAGGAGGGCCACCATATTCACATATACACCTTGAAAGTAAAATACATGTTCCATAATATTTCCAGGACAGAGAAGATATTTTATATACTAGTCCAGGCCATTGAAAATGATACAAGCAAATGAAATTAGGATCTACATCGAAAATCAGGAATCAAGTAGAAAACGCACTCTAAGGGACCTACAGGATATTGAGAAAGGCATCATTAAAACAATGAGAGAGAATAGTATCTCATTTAAATCGTTAGATCAGCTGAGACAATTCTTAACACCAAAAAGAATTGAGCTATTGAAAGTAATTAACAGGAAGAAACCAAACTCAATCTATGAACTGGCAAAATTAGTAAAGCGCACACCGGAAAATGTCAATACAGACATCAAAATGCTCAAGCAACTTGGCTTTGTATCAGTGAAAAAAGTTAAGGATAAAAGAAGAAAGTCTATTCCAAGTGTAAACTTTGATAAGATGATTGTGGAGATTGATATTTAATGATTTTAGTTTTTCCTCCCCTCAACTAAAAAATAACTTCCCCTATCAGATTTAGTCTTATAGGGAAGTTCTTGAACATCAACATCAAATCCCACTCGCTTTAACCTTTCCGCTGTTTTCTCAGGATTAAACCACTCTTTAATCATACCGCGAAGACCCTGAGTAGTTCCTCCAGCAATTAATACATTGCCATTATCACAACACAGTCTAAAAAATTCATGATAGATAGGCACCATATCCTTAAAGTATTCTGTCCCAAAACAAACACCAATGGTGTCAAAACTCCCATCTGGAAAAAAATCAATTTTTCCACCATTAACTACTAGATTCATATCAAAAAGGATCCTCTGTCTTTCTGGATGATCATATAATTCCAATTCCTCCCTGCAGAAGTCCATTGCAACTACCTCATTAATATCAGGAGAATCAAGAAAATACGATGTGAACCCACACATAGCCTCTAAAACTCTCCCTTTGGCCTTTTGAGTAAGAAGCCTCTTCAATTCCAATCTATGCTCTCCAATAGGACCCCAATCACCAGGAAGTTGCATAGCTACTTTACCCCATGTTTCAGCATCTGTTAATTCGTCTTCTGACTCAATACGATGCTGCTTCATAACCTCAAGAGCCTCTATGGCACCCTCCCTATCCAGATCTCTTATGAACTGCATTAATCGATGATAAGCACTAAGACCAGGAGATTGAATATTAGGAAATGTGAATTCTTTTCTATCTCCAATAGAAGCATACAACTCATCCATCTCTTGATCTAAAAATACAACATGCACTGAGATACCCTCGTTTCTACGACGCACTCGTGGTTTTACATCTGTAACATAGACAGGATCCCACATAAAAGAGGGGGAATGAAAGGATATTTAAAAAAGTAACTCTTAACTCCAAAGATTAGTAGAAAGTCTTTTATATTGATTTTATCTGTAGAACATTATGAGATATTTTGAATCTGCAGAAACTCTGTTTAAGAAAGATTTGAAAGCATTAATAGATTTTGGAGATCTTAAACAGAATTATTATTGGCACCGCACCCGAGTGAGAAAGTTAGGCAAAATCATCATACACATCCATGAAGATATGGTTGAGTTACAAAAAGGAAAAGAATCTTCTTCCCCATACCTACTTATGCTTGATTATCTAAAACAGCTTATCAGTGATATAGAAATGATGGTAAAACAGAGAAGGCCATCTGCAGAACTTCAAAATACGCAGGCCAATCTTGCAAATGCCACTGTTAGAAAAATCCTTGTCATTGCTGTTCTTACTACTTTCCCAAATAAAGGCATACCCAAAGAACAATTTGAAGGGATGATGGGTTCTCTGAGTGAGAAAGAGATAAAGATTATGATCGATATACACTTATTAGATAGCTCTAAGTGGGTTAGGAAACTACTTAGTGATGGCACCCCTAATATGACTCCATTTATACGCTGTTTCTTGTCCTATCCATGGGAGATTAAAGAAGGGTACTCTCCTAGAGAGGCTCAAAAATGTTGGATTGTAGGTAAGTTGGCAAGACTCGGTGATACAGAGAGTGTGGAAGAAATTGAACAACTGACCCAGTCAACCAATAATGATCTTGTACCATATGCATTACGTGCTCTTCAAGAACTAAAATCAACAGGAAGTATTCAAGTGATACACAAAGTATTAAGTAACACTACAGATGACAGAGTGGCGGAATCTGCAATCAATGCATTAGGAGATCTTGGAGCTGCAGGGAGCATTCCATTGATAATAGAAAAAGGTTTGAAAGATGGCTACCCATCTAGACAGGAAGCTGCCATGGAGGCTTTGGTAAAGCTTAATGCACAAGAATGTATTCCTAGACTCGCGCAGATTGTGAGAGATAGCATGAGTCGGGACTTAAAGGCTGATGCGCATAAAGCGATCTTATTATTAGGAGACCCGAATGATCCCAAGTACCATAGGCTATATTTAGGGCAAGATGAAAATTTTTTTGATCCAGAGAAAAGAATAGCAAGGAGAGAATTTACAAAAGGAGGTTCTAGAACAATATTGTTAGGGGGTCATTTATTAGGAAAAGCCATCTTCAGAATAGTGAATCCAGAGGCTTTTGAGGCCTGGAAAAAAGCATATTTCGCCCAAGAAGTTTGGAAGGATGAGGGGTTTGACTATGTCCCTGTTGAACCTATACTTATGAAGGGCAATCGAATAAGAGCATCCCCACTGAAATCTGGAGAGTATAGGGTAGCAACTAAAGTACTTGGACACAATATGAAAACGTTTATCAGTCTAAGTGGTGATCAGAAGTTAGCTGAACAGCTAAGGGATAATATGAAAGAGATCACTAGGATACTGAAATATGAATTAAAAATAGAACATGGTCACATAGATTATCAAAATTTCTGTGTTGAGGTATTACCAGATAAAGTAAGGTTGTATCTGATTGACTTTGATCGGGCAATCACTCTAAATTAGGAACTTAAGTATAGGCTATTTGGCACAGGAATAAAATAAACCCAATCAATCACTAACTCCAAATCTCAGGGAAACTTCGAGTTGCCTGCTTTGATAACAAAGCACTTCCAATCCCCTGCCCAACACTAAAGGATTGTCCGCTCATGATCTCTGATAACAAATCCAGGAAGCTTTCCTTATCCTCATACTCAAAGAGCTTTACTTCCTCGCCAAGAGCAGTCTCAAGATATTGTTTAACCTCTTCTTTTCCACCAATCTCATCAACTAATCCTAACTCCAAAGCTTCTCTTCCTAAAAAGATCTGTCCAGTAGCAAGCCTTCTTACCTCATCAACCTCTAATCCTCGATTCAAAGCAACCTCTTTGATAAACTCTTCATGAATCGCATCAAGGCTTTTTTGGAAAATAGCTCTTTCTGCATCACTCATCTTCTTAAAAGGACTCCCTAAATCCTTAAATTTACCACCAACCATCCTTTCGTAAGTTATGTTATTATCAGCCAAAAAACCTGAAAATTGAAGGTAGGAAGCAATCACACCTATACTCCCAGTTATAGTCATCCTATTAACAAAAATCCTATCAGTTGAGGAAGCAATCCAATATCCTCCAGATGCACCTACCTCTCTGATATAGGATACAGTAGTTTTATTGAGTCTTTTAATCGCCTGTCCAACCTCATCACTAGCAACAGCACTCCCTCCAGGAGTATTGATCTCAAAAACAACAGCCTTTATCTTTTCATTTTTCCCAGCTTTCTCAATATCCTCAACAATCGAAGTGGATTCAGCAACATCACTTAAGAAGCCAGCACCATCCTTATCCCCTAGAATAATACCTTTTATTGGAATAACAACAACATTCCCACTTGTAGGCTTGTCATCTCCAGGACTTAAGACCATACTTACAGCAACACTAACAATCCATAGTAAGATAAGGATCCCGATAATTTTCAAAATGCCTGGTTTATCATATTTCATGTTCACACCCCTACTACCTTTGTTTTGCTAAGATATTCTAAAATTCTTTGATTCTCTTGATTAAAAACAACATAGATAAGGTCAATAAAAGTTAAAGGATAGATAGGGATTAAAAATAAAGATCTTACAAGATGCTGCCAAACATGGTTTTTTTTGGTCAGCGAAATAACTTTAAGCTTCATTATCATTTTCCCAATAGACTGCCCGTATTTGTATTCAAAGACCATAAAATAAGCAATAGAGAGCAATGTAATTGCAACAATAATACCATAAAGCTCGCCAAATAAAGCATCATTGCTCATCATCCAGTTTAAAGTCTCAACAAAACTCCCATCAACAACATAATCACTTACAATCTTTCCAAAAGGAGCCACGACAATAAACTCAATAATAAAGAAA
>JASMFX010000089.1 GCA_030751555.1 Candidatus Woesearchaeota archaeon
TGCAGATGCCGATACCTGACCATCTAACTCGAAGAGTCCCTGAGTTTTTGTTTAAGGAGCCAGTGAACATTAAGAGAAGAGTCTTAAGAGATGGAGTAGGTTTTCTAACTGAAAATTGGGCTGATATGGAGAAGTATGAGGTTATTACTAGATTATATAACCAGAATGGATTGCGAAATATTAGTTATCATACTATGAGGATTGATCCAGCAGAGCTTAAAAAAGGAATACTTCCCCATTTTCTTGAGGAGGTTGGAAATCGGCCAACCTATATTATTAGTTTTGATGCTGAAAAGCAGTGGCCTTTTGTTTTGGCTAGATTATATAAAACAATGCAATCCAAAGGGCTGGATGTTTCTATGGCAGATCAGGGAAGAACAGATCCAATAAACTTTTCCTGGGATGTTGTTGACTGCTATCTTGAACTTACTGGAACTGATAGAACTAACTTTTTCAAGTGTGCTCAGGATGATTCTAGTGTTAATCATCCTGGTGAGTGGGACCTACCAGAGGGATCTGAACATGGTAGAGACATACATGGTTTTCCTAGAATTGGGAGGGCAATTAAACTGGGAATGGCAGATGCCTTAGCTAAGTATGTGCAAGGAGGGGTTATGAAAAATACAAATCCTAATCAAAGGAAGTGGGCAGATCCTACTTACTTTGTCAGGGCAAGGGGATTATAGACTTTCTAGTGTAAAGATTTAAAAACAAAGATAAAATTCCATTCTTATGTTAGACACGATTGGGATTGAATCCATGGAGCAGGTTCGGGAGATCTATTTGGGCATGGTTGCATTAGAGCAGGCTCAGAGAAACGCTAAAAAGTTGTTTAATAAGAAGTATCTAAGAAAAGCTCTCTCTTGGATTGACCAGATAGCAGAGCGAGAAAAAGGTAAGGGAAAGTATGGTGATTTTGGTGTCAAGACTGCACAACGATTTGCCCGTTTTAAAATCATGTGTGCTAAAAACAATGGTGATGCCAGAGCAGAGATATCACACTTGCTTGATGGAAATCCTGGTCTTCGTTATTTTGATGATATACTCCGGAGAGTTCAATTAGATTATACAAAGGCTAGTTTAGGAGCAGAATCTTTGCTAACTCCTAGACAGATAGATAAAATGGTTTTTTCTCAATTTTGTACTAATAGTCACCGAGGAGAATCCTATCTTGCTGACGGAGCAATTGCCATTGGCCATTTTATGGGGGATTTTTTCGGTTATGATGTTAGTTTGATCTATAAAACAGGAAGTGCTAAATTTGAGATTCATGGTTTGGTACCAGAAGCTATTTCTACAGGGGTGGGTGGCTTCTCAATGAGAAATTATAATATGCATAGTACTATTGAAGGTTTAGAGGAGGAAGTAACAGAATCTTTTAGGATAGCTGCTGGTATGACTGGACATCAAGACTTTAATAGGCTCTCAATCTTTACAACTGAGAATGAGAATCTTGAGGTATATATTAAGGCTCGTTGGTTGGTTGATCAGATGGGTAAAAAGATGAAGAAGAAGGTTTTCGCTGGTGCTTCTGATCAGAGGGGAAAAGAATATTAGGAACAGCATAGAAACACTTAAATATCTTTATTCTTAAGATTTAGATATGAAAATAGGTGTTTTTGGAGCTGAGCAGTGGGATAAGAGTTTTTTTCCCAAGGCATTGAAATCTGATAAGTTATCTATCACTAATAAGTCATTGGATGAGGATTCTGTAAAAGACTTTAAGGATATTGAGATTGCCTGTGTTTTTGTTGGGTCAAAGGTAACTGCAAAGGTTATCAAATCTCTGCCAAAATTAAAATTCATTGCAACAAGATCAACAGGCTTTGACCATGTTGATTTGAAGGCAGCATCTAAAAGAAAGATTAAGGTAGCTAATGTTCCGTTTTACGGAGAGAATACTGTTGCAGAGCATGCCTTTGCATTGCTGCTAAACCTTTCAAAAAATGTTCATAAATCTTATATTAAAACCTTAGCTGATGATTATTCCTGGGATGGCTTGATGGGATTTGATTTGAAAGGAAAAACCTTGGGTGTTTTAGGCGCTGGCCACATTGGGATGCACCTTATACGCATGGCAAGAGGCTTTGGGATGAATGTCCTGGCCTATGACTTGTTTCGTAATGATTTTTTAGCTGATATTTTGTCATTTGAATATTCTGATGATATTGAATACGTGCTTAAGCGTGCTGATATTGTATCTCTCCATATGCCTTCTCTTTCTTCAACTAAACATATTATTAATAAAAAAAGAATCTCTTTGATGAAAAGAGGTGCAATTATCATAAATACTGCTAGGGGTGATCTCATTGATACCAATGCACTCTATGCTGCCTTAAAATCAGGCCATCTTGGAGGTGCTGGTTTAGATGTTATTGAAGGAGAGGATCTGATTAAGGAAGAACCTGAAAAATTGAATAAGGAAAGCAGGGCGAGATTAAGGTTATTGCACAAGGATCACAAAATATTTCACCTTCCTAATGGTGTTTTTACCCCTCATATTGCGTTTTTTTCTAAGGAAGCTTTAGAAAGAATAATGCAGACTACTGTTGATAATATTGCTGCGTTTAAAGCTGGAAAAGATAGTGGTAATGAGGTTAGTGCGAAGTAGATCTCTTCTTATGGCTTTTTTGTAATGACTTTTGTTTGTAATGGCCCTTTTTTATAATGAGCATATGTTAGATTTATATACTTAAATAGCTATAATATACTAACTACATATTATTTTTTTAATCCCAATTGAGTAGTGAAAAAGTAAAACTTTTTAAATAAACCCTCATTTACCAGTATGTAAGGTATATTGATTAGTTTATAGACTCAAAATACCTCAACTACAAAATGGAACTATCAGATTTATTTTTCGGAGTAATGGGTAAGGCAATTGATCTAGGCCAGAGAGCTACTCGTACAGGAATGTATGCTTCAGCTGATAGTGTTGTGAATAGTGGAATGTATTCTCCATTGAATCATGCAATGAAGAAGAGTGCTCTCTACTTAGCAGTTACTGTGTCTTTATTTACTATGAGTTGTAATCCTGGGCATGGTCCATCAAATCAAAAACTTCCTCATCAACAAATTAAGCAGATACATCCGTATGAACATCCTAATGAAGCATCTCCTGGTAGTGAGAGTCAACCTGGTGATGAAAATCTTGATCAAAAGAATAAACCTGGTCAGGAAAATAATAAAAACAATGATAAGCCTGGTAGTCCAGGACCTCTTCCTGGGATTGAGCAACCACCTAGGATTATGGATTATGCTTAAATTAGTTAATTGTTTTCTAGTCTAGGAGAAGGATCACTAGGCCTTGGATTTTCTTCGCATTTCTGATTCATAAGTCTACTAATCTCTCTTGACTCCTGAGATACTGATAGTTTTGAATCATCATAGTTATCTCTGAGCTCTTGGTAGACTTCAAACGAAAGATGCTTCTCAGGATTAGGTATTCCTCTAAATCCTTGTTCATAAGATGTAATTGCTTGAGTCTTTGCTATGAATCTTTCTCTTAATGGTACATCTTTCATTTCTGATAATCTTAGATATGCCTCTGCAGCTGCAAGATTAGATTCGCTATCATTCTTTCCTGAATCAATAGCTTCCTCATAACAACTAATAGCTTTTTGTACTTCGCTTGAATCATTAGTGAGAATTCCTCTTTCATAGTGGATTAGTCCTTCTGTGTAGAGTTTATTCCCTTTTCTTTTACCGAGGAACATGCTTGGAAGCATTGCCTCTGCACTATCCAAAATAAAGGTTGCTAAGATTTCTCTTTGAGAATTTCCTTGGTGATATACTCTCTTTCTTTTATGTACAGGCATTGCAGCCTTTGCGTGGCTCCATGCTTCTATAATATATTGGGCAGCAAAAATATTAGCTGTTTTTCCATCATATCCTTCGTCTACCATCTGTTGATAGAGATGATCTCTCATCATAGTAGGAGTAACATCTTCTTCATCCATTCCTAGTTCGACTGCACTTTCTAAGTCTGCAAGTCTGCTTTGATTTGCTCTTAGAGCTGATTTAGCACCATCTAATCCTTTTTGAAGAAAATCATTCCAAACTTCATGCATTCCTTTTCTTGCGAATTTTCTCTGCATTCTATTTGATTGATTATCATAAATATTTACTATTTTTTGTAATATTTTTTCCATTGTTTTCACCTTCATGGTAACTTTATAAAACAATGAATAGGGATTTAACATATCAAATTATTCCATAAGAAACATATGTTTTTGGTTCTAGAAATGTATCCTCCTATTCATTAAACAAATCTTTATAAAAACTAAGGGGTTTTCTAAGTTTATGGGTAAAGAATATGATCTTTTATTGAAAGGGGGCACACTTATTGATCCTGGATCTGAGACTTATGGCCAAAAGGATCTAGCTATCAAACAAGGGAGGATTGCTTCTGTAAGGACATATATCTCTGAGAATCATGCTTATAAAGTGATTGATGTGTCTGGATTACATGTTATGCCTGGTTTAATTGATCTCCATGTTCATTGTTACCCTCCCTCTCCTTGGACTGGGGATGGATTTGTGGAAGATGCATTTTGTTCACAGACAGGGGTTACTTATGCTGTGGATGCAGGTACTACAGGTGCAGGTAATTTTGAATTGTTCCGTGATAATTTTATTATTCCATCTACAACTAGATTAAAAGCATACGTCCATATTGCTAATGTTGGACTCTCAGGACCTGAAAAACATGGTGAGTCAATGGATTTAAAGCATCTGGATCCCGAGGCTACAGCTGCGATGATTCTTGCTAATCCTGATTATACAATAGGGGTAAAGGTTCGTCAGGCAGAGTTACAAGTGGGGGATAGTGGCTTAGAGCCTTTAAGATTGGCAATAAGGGCAGCAGAGATTGCTAATTGTCATGTTATGGTTCACATAGGAGGGGGGACAGACCTTGAAGAGGCATTGGACATGCTTAGGCCTGGTGATGTTGTAACTCATTGTTGTCATGGTGGTGAACCAAATATCATCTATGAGGGTCATAAGGTTAGAAGGTCTGTTCAAAATGCTTATGCTAGAGAGGTTATTTTTGATCTTGGGCATGGCGGAGGAAGTTTTAACTTTGATGTTGCTGAGCGTGCGATTGGAGAAGGTTATCCTCCTCATACTGTTAGTTCTGACTTACATTCTTCTAGTTATCATATTACTGTTAAGTCCTTGTTAGAGGCCATGGCAAAATGCATGGCAGTTGGGATGAGTTTGAATGATGTGGTTAGGGCAACTACTATTAATGCTGCAGAGGTTATTGGTGATGGGGAGGAATTTGGTGATCTTTCTAATAGGGCAATAGCAGATATTACTGTGTTAGAAGTTGTAGATGGCAAACATGTATTTTCTGATGTAAGTGGGAATGAGAGAATGGGTGAGTTTAACTTAGATCCTAGACATACAATACAGCAAGGAAAAGTTATCTGGTCCCATCCTAAGAACTCTGAGGAATAGTATTCTTTTCGCTATCAGAACTATTGTAATTAAACCTACCTAATCAGTTTTTCTATAACTCTTTGCTTTATAACCTGCTAGGGTATCACTTCTTTGATGAACCTGGAGAATTGTTTCCATGCTTACAGTTGGTATGCCCTCTGGGTCTAGTCTAGATTCTATGAATTGTTGGAGTGGATTTTCCACTGCGACAGTAGTGTAGTCTTGTAGTGCCTCTCTGGCCTTACGAACCCTTTCTGGGGTTCCTGGGTTAATTGGCTCATTAAGATCTTGTGGTAGACCTCCTCGAAAGTCTCCTGCTGCATCTTCCAGACTATAATCAGGATCATCTCCCATATAGGTAATGAGGTTAGTATTATCCTCAGTAATGCGGATGCCCCATAGTGCATTGCCAAATTTCATCCCTCTAAATCTTGAGCCATGCATAAGTGTTATTGTGCAACGCTTTGTATCATTCTCATGACTAGATTTACAGTCTTCTCCCCTATGGGCTAGGTCGCCTGAAATTACTGAACGATCTTTTCCATCTAGGACCTCTGCATTTTGGAAGTCATAGCAGGATGGGAACAAGCTGCCCACATGAGCTGCAAAATCAGGGATAACTTTTTCTGTGCCTGTGCTAGAGAGTAGATAATGAATATTATTTGTTTTCCGAAAGCTACTATCTATATGCATATTTTGGTGGAGTAGTAATCCTAATTGGTAGATTGGAAGGTGTTCGTCAAACAACTGTGAACCTTTCCAATCACCACAGAATGCAGGGACTATTGTCTTACCAGTGGCTTTTCTGCTTGGTGTCCAGATTGGTTTTTCAACTCCTGTTCTGATTTCTCGTTCTAGGGATGCGTTTCCATAGTGTAGATGGTGATCATATCTGTCAGCTTCTTCACTGCCTTTAGAGGTGATGAAGACAACGTCTGGTGTGAACTCTTCCAAGGCCTCCTCAAATTCTTCCTGGTTTCCAATCTGGGCACCACCTATTTCAACATTTTTATACTGTCCCCTAAATGTTTCAGCTGATCCCCTGGCTTGTTTCAGATCTGTCCTGCTGATAATTACTCTACCAACGTCATAGTGCCTACCAATCTCATTAAGAATCCTTACATAGAACCTAGCAAAGCTATTTTCGTTTGCACCAACAATAAGAACTGTTTTACCTGGCATATCAGGTTACAAATTACGTGCATTATTTAAATTTATGGCTTGGATGGCATGGTTTCTTTCACTTTGCAGAACTGATAGTCCACCTAATTTTTCTTATCTCCCCTTACCTAGGTACGGGGAGATAAGAAAAATTAGTCTGTTCAATGTGTGTGGCAATACAGAAGGAGGCCTGTCAAACCAGAGCTTGAGCTAGCTTATGCAATATTATTTATTTACAATATAGAAACTAATTATGGTGTTTTGAGTTTTCCAACTGGGTTTTATAAATCAATAGAAACATTTAAATATGATCTAGTTTACCTAAATGTATATTGGTTGATTTAAGGTCAACTAAAGAACTTCAAAAAGGGTGCTGGAGGGAAAAATGAGAGATATGTTTGAGGAAATGGAACAGGTGAGAAGGGAAATGGAGAGCATTTTGGGGAATGTATTTGGACATTCTGGAAATCAACTTCTAAAGCACCCTAAGAGTAAATTAGTTAGTTGTGGAGCAAGAAATGCTTTTTCAGACTTAAAAGAGACTGATACAAGTGTGAATGCCAGCTTTGAAATGCCTGGTGTTGACAAAAAGGATATTGAGGTTAATGTTAAGGAAGGTCTTATTGAGGTAAAGGCTTTTAAAAATGCCGAGGTTCAACAAGTGAAAAAGGATAAGTGTGAGAGTTCTTCTTGCAGATCTATTCGATTCTATAAAGCGTTGCAGTTACCCTGTAAGGTAGATCCTGATAAGGTTAGTGCATCGTATAAGGATGGAATTTTGCTGGTTGAGATGCCTAAAATGGAGATCCAAAAACACAAAAAAATAGAGATTCAGTAGAAATCTTTATTAAATCATATTAATTGCAAACCCTAGGTTTCAAGCACCTCTTTTTCCTGGGGTTTGCGATTTTTTTTATTAACAATGGAGATTACAATGGTAGCAAAAAAGAAAACAATAACAAAAAAAGATCTAAAAGATCCAAAAGACCAAAAAATTGATGATCTTACAGATACATTGCAAAGACTCCAGGCTGATTTTGAGAATTATAAAAAAGTTATTGACAAGGACAATGAGCGTTTTAAGGCTAGCATGGAAGCTGGTTTTATTCAGGAGATTCTTCCAATCATAGATCACTTTCAACTTGCGCTTGAGCAGGATCAATCAAAACCGGATTTTATCAAAGGGGTTGAGATGATTTACTCTCAACTTTTTA
>JASMFX010000090.1 GCA_030751555.1 Candidatus Woesearchaeota archaeon
CGCATAGCTAATCCAGAGGAAATGAACCCTCTCGGAATCTCTCCAAGCAAAGCAGAAGCCATCCAAATAGAGACTAACAGAGGTCTATACATGAACGAAGGAACCTTTAAGAAAACAGGAAGATTTGATTCTACTAAATCAGATATCTCAAAAACTCTAGAAACAATCAGCAGGCACAAACCCAACCTTTAAATAATACTACTTTTCCTTATCTCTTATGGATCAAATAAAGAAATCTATTGTCTGGATGCTTGTCTGCACCTTATTTACATCAGCAGCTCAAGCATTCTATAAATTTGGAGTAGATAATCTAACCCCAACGTTTCTAGGAGTAATCACAAACATCCCTATCATCCTAGGCCTCATGCTCTATGGAGTGGGATCTCTTATCATGATTAAAGCCCTAAAAGGAGCTGATCTCTCTCTTCTCTACCCTATAATCGCATTATCTTATATTTGGGTTACCATCCTCTCAGCCTTACTTTTTGGAGAGATCATAAACTTCTATAAGATTATAGGAGTTATCCTGATAATCTGTGGCGTAGTTGCAATGGGATTCGGGAGCAGAGTAGCCCCAACTCAAGAGGAGGTTCCACAATGACAACAGCTCCTTGGTCTATCGGTGCAGTACTGGTAGCAGCCTTCATAGGATCCTTTGGAGCAATCTACTTCAAAAGAGCAGCCAAAGACATCACTCGTAACATTAAGTCTTTCATTAATGCAAAATTCATATTAGGAGTATTCCTCTACGTTGTCTCTACTGTTATTTTCATAGTAGCACTAAGCGCAGGCGAATTATCAGTATTATACCCCCTTGTAGCAACAGTCTACATATGGGTAGCCCTGCTCTCAATCTGGCTACTAAAAGAAAAAATGAATAAATACAAATGGCTAAGCATAGCTTTAATAATTGCAGGTATTATATTCATCGGTTTAGGTAGTTAACATGGATTACATCATATCATTAGGAGGATCATTAATTGTTCCAGAGGAGATAGATTACCCTTTCCTCAAAGGGTTCCATGCATTAATCCTTGACTTTATCAAAAAGCAAAATCGCGTTGCAATTATCTCAGGAGGGGGAAAAACCTGCCGAAAGTATCAAGATGCAGCTAAAAAAGTTGGCTCAGTCTCAAAGGAGGAACTGGACTGGATAGGTATTGCTACCACACGACTAAATGCACAATTATTAAGAACAATTTTTGAAAAACAAGCTGACCATGTTGTTATAAAAAACCCCACCCAAAAAATAGAATGGAAAGGATCTATCCTTATTGGTGCAGGGTGGAAGCCGGGATGCTCTTCAGATTACGATGCGGTCTTGCTGGCAAAAAATCTTGGCATAAAAACAATAATTAACCTTACCAACATTGATCAAGTCTATGACAAAGATCCTAAGAAATACAAAGACGCCAAGCCTCTAGACAAAATATCATGGGAAAAAATGCAAAGCATTGTAGGAACAAAGTGGTCCCCCGGTCTTAATATGCCATTTGACCCAGTTGCTACAAAGCATGCAGCCAAGCTAGGGTTAAAGGTTGTTATTCTAGGATCAGATCTTAAGAACATGAAAAATTTCTTAGAAGACAAGGAATTCAAAGGGACTGTTATTGAATAAACCTAGGATTATTAACCTCTAAACCCCAAAAGCCTTAGCAAGGTGCTTCATTACCTCTTCCTCTCTCCCAGCAACCTTTTTACATATCTCATTCCTACAAAACTTAACAGAAAAAACACTAGCCTCATAGAGTATCTTATTCAATCCCTTCCCTCTCTTAGTCAGCTTATACTCCACAGTGATTGGACTCTTACTCACAATCTCTTTACAGATAAACCCATCTTTCTCCAAATCCTTTAACCGAGCACTTAACATCTTAGTGCTCAAATCTGGATTTGCCTTCAAAAAATCAGAAAACCTCTTTTTTCCTTTGAACATATCTCTAATAATGTTAATGCTCCACTTTTTACCAAGATACTTAAACGCTGTTTCAATGGGGCAGCAAGTTATTTCCATATTGTCACTCCGTAACCATTTGGTTACAAAATATTTAAATATTACCTAGACTTATTACTTTTTGTAATAAAGTTTGTTTATAACATCAATACTAATACATAAATACTTCAACTATATAAATGTTTCTCAGAGAAGAGAAAGGAGGCAAAAAAATGAGTTATAATGAAAATAAAAGTGAAAAACAAGGATGCTGTTGCGGAACCAACAATTGCAACTGTGGATCTAATTCATGTGGTCCAAAAAAGGGTTCTGGTTGTGATATGGCAGATAAAATGATGTTTCAAGCAGAAAAGGCTTGGGAAGGGTTGATGAGACAAAAACTCCAAGCTGAGTTTGAAAAGGCTATGGGCCCTCAGATGGACACAATAGCTAGTGTGTTAGCAAAAATATCAATTGAGAAGCATACACACATGATGGAAGGAAAACAAAAGTGCGAAGAAAGCAAGGCAGAGCTAAAAAAAGCATTTACAAGTGCAGAATAAAACCTACGGAGGTGAAACAAATGAGCGGCGATGGATGTGGATGTTAGTAGAATAAAATAGTTTAAGATAACCTTTTTCTTTTTTCAAATTAAGCAGCCTTCTTACTTACTTCACTGACAAGATTTTCCAATTCTTCAATATCCCCCTTTTCTTCACTCTCTTCCATTTCAGGAGGATTATTTTCATCCCAATTATCATGGCCTGAACCCATAAAGTCCATCCTAATCCTTGTTTTCGCTCCACAATCACATATGAAAATTTTATAGTGCAATTCTGATTCAAATTCAGAAGTCCATTCTTTCAAATGCTTCTCATTATTACAATAGAGGCATTTAACTTTTTGATGATCTTCATCAACTAGATGTTCTCTCATTTTTTCAATTCCTTTTTAACCCAATCAGCAAAATCCTTGTTTGACTCGCTTTCTAAGAGCTGAATACAAGGCACTTCATAGCTATGCAGTGCTTTTACCTCTTTTTTAATATTGTGGAACTGTTTTTTAGAACTCTTGCACAGTAAAGCAATCTCTCTATCATCTACAATTTTTCCCTTCCATCTGTAGAGAGAAGAAATAGGGAAATAATTAGCACAGGCAATAAGCCTTTTTGAGAGCAATTCTTTTGCAATACGCCTAGCCTCTGCTCTATTTTTACAAGTTATGTAGACAATAGCCATCTAATTGATGAGTCAGGATGGTTTATATAGTTTGCTTTTAACAGTCATAATAACCTCCGGAAAAGACAAATCTTTATATATCCCTTTTCTTATCATAGAGATTAACATCAAAATAATAGAGGAAATTTTTGGGGGAAAAAAATGAGTCTACAAAAAACATTTGCCTTAGTACTAGGAATTATTCTAGGCATCGTAGGTATCTGGGGTTTATTTACAGATATGATCCTGGGCATCTTTGGTGTTAACGTGTTACATAGCGTTCTGCATCTTATCGCAGCTGCTTTTGGAATCTTCGTGGGTATTAAGGGAGAAGGTCCTGGCTATAACCAAGTCATTGGTTGGGTTGGGGTAGCATTAGGTATTCTGGGTTTTATACCAGGAGTTAAAGACCTCTTGCTAACTGTGTTGAACATTAACACCACAATCACTGTGTTGCACTTAGTGATAGGAATAGTTGCACTAGGCGTATTCTATGGTGCTAAAGAAAAAGCTGGTGCTAAAGAAACAGCAGAACCAGAGGTTTAATTTTCTTTTTTTCTTTTTTTCATTCTTAAGTTCTTTAGAAAACCATTTAAAGCCTAACAAAACTGTGTATAGAATGGTTAAATTTATCTTTACAAACTGTCTAGGCAATCATGTATTCAATAATAACTACAAATATGCTTATTCAGATAAGGATCTCAAAACGATTGAAAAGAAGACCAAAGACGCTAGACCTATCCCTCCTGATAAAATAGTGCTTATCCTTGATCACTTTAGGGATAAATCTTATTTTGACGCATTCTACAAGGAAAACATACTGCGAACCAAAGAGCAATTGCAAAATGTAGTTTCCGACGACCAACTCATAACGCAGGCAATATCCACATTAGAGGACCTAAAGCACACCATTAATACTCTGGCAAACAGAGTAATTGAATGGTATAGTTGGTATTGCCCTGAACTATCTGAAAATATTGATGATCCTGAAAAAATCATCCCCATCCTCATCTCATCTAATAAAGACCAAATACTAAAAAAATTAAACCTAAAAGAGAGCATAGGCTCC
>JASMFX010000091.1 GCA_030751555.1 Candidatus Woesearchaeota archaeon
CCTATAAAGAAGATTAGATCTCTTTTTTACTTTGTAAATTATTTTCGGGATCTGCATCTTAATAAAAAATATGATATGAAGCTTTATGATGTCAAATTTTTATTTCATGCTGTTACCTTGTTTCCAACACTCTATCTTCAAGCAAAGGGAATACATGTCTACAAAAAGTATTCATTTGCAAAAGCAAAAAAGGATTTTGAATTGAGAGATTGGAAGGTAATGGAAGGTGTTGAGAATCTTAGGAACCATTGGAAGATGAAGAATTCTAATATGTTCAAGACTTATGAGAAAATTAATCCTATCTTAGCAGGACAGGTTCGTGCACGGTATCTAGATGTTTTCAAGCAGATATTATCAGAAAATAATGTTGATACTAAGGAGATTATAGATCAAATGTTTGTTTTGTCTGAAAAAGCATGGGCTAAGATAAAAAGAGGGCTAAAGTGACAATTGAAGGATTTGAGGATATCAGCGTTGAAGACTGTAAGTTTTACAATCATCCTATCTACTATCCTCTTGGAAAATATCATGAAGCTGTGGAGCTTGTGAAAAAAAAGTATAAAAGTAATAATATTAAATCACTCTACCTCTTCGGCGCATTCTCAAGTCCAGGGATATCTGATATTGATTTCCTTATTGTTCTTAACAATCCTAAAAAAGGGGTTCAGCGGGTTTTTATCAATAAAGAACAGCGATACCTTATCTTTCACCCTTCGTATATTGTGAATGAGCATATTGCAAAAAACTTAAGAGAAATTTATCCTGACATAGAGCCTATTTTACTGCAAGGCAAGGAGATTGAGATCTCGGAATTGGATAAAAAATTCCTTGATTATTATTTACTCTATCTTACTCTTGATGTCATGATAAGGCATTTTCCAAGAGATTTTTTAGAGCAATTATTTATTAAAAAAATTGATGTTAGAAAGAGTTTACTGCGCATACATGCATTTACTCATAGCCTTGTTACATATCACAAGCTAACCTCCAGAAAGATAAAGGTGTTTGACAGATACATTAAGGATGTTAATGATCTGCGAAAGAACTGGTTTAAAATTGATGAAGGAGATAGGAAAGAAAAACTCATTGAAATGCTAAAGCAGAGTGTCACTCTTACTTATTTGTTTATTGATAAACTGGATACCCATATTAAGTCTAAGAAAATCTTAGAGATCAAGGAAGGGGGTAAGGCAGTGTATCATGGATTTCAAAATCAAGCATTCTTTATACAGAGGTGGAATCAAAACTCTGCTTTAAAAAAATGTATTGATTATTATGATGAAACTGGGAAGATTTATTCGTTTCTTCCTCTTGCTTTTGCATTACTTCCTATAGCGTATGCGAGGAAGGGTGGGCTGATCGGGGAGCATATAAGGAGGGGTCTTGAGACTGATATTGTTGAATATACTTTAAAGGGAAAGTCTGTGGTTGACAGTAGAATCAACCTTCTCAATGAACAAATGGAGATTACAAAGGTCTCAAAGCACTCACATTTTCCTGCTTTTTTTGAATACGGACTTAAATCCCGATACGGAATTATTAATACTTTTCTTAGATTTTTGAGGAGAATTAAAAACAGCAAGATTTATAAAGCTCTCAAGACTCCATAGGCTACTAAATTGGGGAGGAGTTGAGGTTATTATCATGAAGTTTGCTCATATGAATGCTGCATTATATTATTCTTTTACAGAAAAAGCTCCTAAGAAAATAATGCGTGTAATTTATGATATTACCTATCGTTGTAACTTAAGATGTGATTTCTGTTATTACTGGAATCAGGACCGAGAAAAATCTAATATTGATATGATGAAGCACAGGCCTGAGCTGACAACAGAGGAAATAAAAAATAGGTTGATTCCACAATTGAAAAAGGCAAAGGTATCTCATGTTACTATAACTGGTGGCGAGCCCTTGATAAAAAAAGATATTATTGAAATTTTAGAGGAGTTTTCAAAGCATTTTCATCTTACACTTCTTTCAAACCTCTCAATTGAGAATAATGAGAAACTTGATGCTATTTTAAAATACGTTGACAGTGTAAAGGCTTCTATTGATTTGGAGAAAGTGTTTGTTCCTACTCGTGGTGTGGAGGGAAGCTTTGATAAAACAGTCAATAGTATTAAGTATCTTGTAAGTAAGGGTATCAAATCAATTTCTTTGAATGCAGTGCTTACTCCTGACAATTGCACTGAGATATCCAAGGTTATTGACATGGCAAATGACATGGGTGTGAAGCGTGTTACTTTCCAATTTTTGGATTGGCAGACTCCAGAAACTATTAAGGGCACTCCTTTTTTGGAGAAGCCTGAGATTTTTGGCACCTTAGTTAATAAGGTAACTATAGATGCTGAAAAGACGCTTGAGCAAATTAACATTGCTCAGGAAAAAGCAGAGAAGTATGGGATGGAATTTGTAACTTTTCCAGTTCGACTTCCTTTAACAAAGGAGATTATCGAACAGTGGTATACTAATCCAGATTACCAATACACTACTAAATGTCTTGTTCCTTGGTTCCAACTTCGTATAAACCCTTATGGTGGCGTCATGCCTTGTATGGAATACGATGTTGGCAATATTAAGGATCTTGATCTACAGGATATATGGAATGGATCAAAGTATAATGGTTTTAGAAGAGTTATAAGAAAAGGGCTTTTACCTCGGTGCAATAAATGCTGTAAGATTGAGAAATCCTATAGTAATTTGATAAAAATTAAATCATAATTCTATTGACTTGAGAAGTTTTTTTTGCTTAGATACATTCGTATCTTTTTGTCAAGATCACGTGCTATGCTCATCCATGTGTTTTCCTTGATTTTAGACCGATAATCTGATTTTTTAGGATTGTTCAACTGGAAGCTTATTTTTTTGGTCATGTCCTCAACATCATCAGGATTGCAGAGGGTATTTGGAAAGGCCTTTAACATGTCAGCCACATCCCCTACATTAGTTGCAACAATAGGAGTATTGCATGCCATGTACTCAACACATTTGTAAGGAAAGCAGTATTTTGTAAATGCATTCATGCGGTTTGGAATCACAGCTATATCAGCAGCATTAATAACATTTACAACACCTTGCTGATCCAGGTGATCAACATGGATCAGTCCCTCCACATCCATGTTAATTGATTTCCCTTTTTCTGATTTGATTCTACCTGCTAGAAAAAGCAAGAGCTTTGGGTATTGATTTTTTAATTTTATGAATGCTTCAATTAATATATCGATTCCTTGCAGCTTTTGAATTGATCCAGCATAGGCAATAACATTGGCATCCTTTGGAAGTTTGAGTATTTCTCTTGCCTTGATTTTGTTTTCTGGTTTAAACAGGTTAAAATCAACACCATTCTGCACTACGAAAACATTTTCCTTTCTCCACTTTGCAATATACTCTTTTAAGGTATGTGAAACTGTTGTTACTAGGTATGATTTTTTTATGATATGCCTGTCAAGATACTTCATAAAAGGTATGGAGTAGCTTTGATACACTTCATAGTTATCATGGAGATCATAAAGGAAAGGTATTTTGCAAGACTTTGATGCATAGTATCCAAAAACACCCCAGAGAGGATCTGAAGTTCCTATAATCAAGTCATAGCCTCCTTCTTTAATTGTTTTTTTTAATTGTCTATAGAAAAGCAATAGTTGGAGAGGATTAAAAGGACTGAAAGGGCGTATCATGATTTTCATGTCATGCAGTTTAGTATCTTTATTTTCTTTCTTGCGATAGTCTACGCAATAAAAGTGGATCTCATTATCATACTTTGATAATGCCTCAAAAAGTCTAGTTTGCCTTCCAAAGTCTTCTTCAATAATATCTCTTAAAGCTGTGTACCTTGAGGTTAGCACTAGAATCTTCATTTTCTCATCATATCAGCAAGAAAACCCAAAACCCAGATCTGGATAGCTATTCCAATGAGCAAAACAACAAGTAACACTGTTGGTGTTTTTCCAATAAATCCAAATTTTGAGAACAGATAGAGGAGCCAGATACCAAACGCAACACCTGGAACGAAGAATAGCAATCCAATAAAACCAAAGAATTTAAGAGGTTCATAATCTCGATAGATTCTAAAGATATTGATCCATGCTTTCAGGGCATATTCAAATGGATTCCTTAGTAAGCGGCTTTTTCCGTTTCTCCTTGCAAAATATGCAGGTATTTCTGTTACTATAAATTTTTCATTTACGGCTCTTATGATCTGCTCTTGCGTATAGGTATGATTTGATATAATATTAAGATTTGCTACTTCTTTTGTAAATGCTCTAAAACCTGTTTGAGCGTCTCCAATCTTTTTTCTGCAAATATGTGAGATGACTCGGGAGAATGCTTTATTGCCAATTCTTTTAATGATTGGCATTGACTCTATTTTTCCTTTGAATCTGTTTCCCAATACAAGGTCTGATCCTTTCTCAATCCCTTTAATAAGCTTTGGAATGTCTCGTGCAAGGTACTGGCCATCAGCATCAATGTGAACTATAACATCTGCATTGTTTTTTAGGGCTTGTTTTGTCTCTGTTCTAAATGTTTCTGCTAATCCATAGTTTATTGGGTGGGAGTAAACCTCTGCTCCTGCTGCTTCAGCTTCTTGCACAGTATGATCCTTACTTCCATCATCAACCACCTGAATGAGAAAATCGTACTTAAAGCTCTGCATAACCTTCTTGATATTAGTGATTACACTACCTATTGTTTTCTCTTCATTATATGCTGGGATACTTACCACTATTTTCATACAGGAAGCAAATTGCAACTTGATTTAAATATGTTTCTATGGCATATTGAATGTGTACTCTCTGTGGCTTGTAGGAGGTACCTTTTTAAATAGAAAGAATTTACCCCCCTTGATGAAATTTGTTGTTACTGGGGGAGCAGGTTTTATAGGATCTCACTTAGCAGAGGCTCTTGTTGAGAAGGGGGAAGTGGTAGTTGTAGATAATTTTAGCTTTGGTTCTGAATGGAATGTCTCTGACATTCGTGATAAGATTACGCTTGTTGATGCGGATATTAGTGACAAGGAGAAAATGAGAGAAGCTCTTCAAGGGGCAGATATTGTTTTTCATCATGCTGCATTGAGGGCGGTAGCGCCTAGTGTAAAAGATCCAAAGGCTTATTATGAAAATAATGTTCTTGGTAGTAGAGCGCTTTTTGAGGTGGCTGTGGAGGTAGGGGTAAAGAAGATTATCTTTGCAAGCAGCTCATCAATCTATGGCGATAAGGTTAGTTTTCCTACTAAGGAAACAGATGTAACAGATCCTTTGAGTCCTTATGCTGAGACTAAATTACAAACTGAAAAAGATCTACAGGAATTAGGCAAGAAACACAATATTCCTTATGTTATTTTTCGCTATTTTACTGTTTTTGGGACAAGGCAGAATCCTAAATCAAAGTATGCAATGCTTATTTCTATTTTTATTAACAAGCTACTCAATAAGGAAAGGCCAACTGTCTATGGTGATGGAGAACAATCTCGAGATTTTACCTATGTCAAGAATGTGGTTCAGGCTAATCTCTTAGCTATTGACACTAATAAAGCAGATAATCATATCATTAATATTGCTAATGGGGGGACAACTTCAGTTAATGAACTTTTTGAAAAACTCTCTGCTATTATTGGTGTGAATGTGGAGGCGTTGCATGGAGATGGGCAGCCAGGAGAATCTAGGAAGACGTTTGCTGACATTTCCTTAGCAAAAGAACTTTTAGGGTATAATCCCAAATATTCGATGGAAGAGGGTCTACGGGAAACTGTTTCTTATTATCAAGAGATCAAGAAGATAGAGAAAAATGGAGCAAACTAAATTACCTAAGTTGGCTAAGCCATTCTCGATCTGGGAAAAAGTCATGATAGGGATACTTATTGTAATGTATCTTTATTATTTTTTTGTTGCAGGCCAGATTCATCAGATGGCACATGATTCATTTAACTATCTCAATAATGCCCGTCTTCTTTTAGGAGAGAAAGAATTATTATACGCTGCGACTTCTCCACCTTTATTATCAATATTGATTGCTCCTATGCTCTTATTAGATGGAATATTCTTAGGAATGGGGTTTATTGGTGCTAAACTTCTCATGGTGATTGTTTCTGGTGCGCTTTTATATGTCACCTTTCTTTTTTTGAAGTTGTATTTTAACAGGAAAATGGCTTTATTTGGGACTTTTCTGCTTTCGCTTAATATCATTTTTATTCATCATGTGCCTGCTCTGTTTCCAGATATTTTATCTGGATTTTTGCTTACTGTTTTATTTTTGGTTTATCTCAAGGCTCGTAAAGAACAGAGCAATAGATTTCTTTTGCTAACAAGTGTGCTTATTTTTCTCTCTTTTCTTGCCAAGTTACCCAACGGAATGATTGTTTTTATTATCTTTGCTTTTGAGGTCTTTACAAGAAACTGGACTTTTTTAAAATCAAAAAAGTTTTGGATAACGATTTTGCTTCCTTTTTTTCTTTACTACCTTGCTTTTTCAGGTGCATATACGATTGCTTATGGTTTTAATGAGAATTCCTTTATTGGTGTTTTTAGATCTGTAGGAGGGTTGGCTTTAGTAAATACTAATGAGGAGGCTATACAAACGTTCTATCAGGTTGATTGGGTTGATCCCTGGTATGAGTTTATAGTGGAGATGTATCTTGGAAGCTCAGGACTCATCATGCTTCTCATTTTGGGAGGGCTAGTTATTGCATTTCAAAAAAGAACCCTTTTTGACAAGCTATCCCTTATGTGGTTTTTAGGTTTTTTCATTCCCTATCTTTTTCTTCATAGAGAGTCTCGTTACATGATAGCATTCTTTCCTCCACTCTATTATTTTGTCATGAGGGCTTGTGTTTTTGTTAAGCAATATGTTGCCAGGTTTTCCTATAAACGCTTTGCTTGGGCAGTTTTTATGGTTCTTATTCTAGTAGTGCCGGTTTTACAAGGGTATCAAGAACTTAGAACCTTTACAGAGGATGAGATTTATTTTAATCCTTTTGCATTAAGCATTATTGAATACATTGATTATATTAAAGAGGATGGAAGAGTGTATTTTGTTGATGCAGGCTATCTTGCTCTTCCTGAAAAATATATTCTTCATGAAGCTGATGAGGCTATGTATATGTATACTATCACCGATACTCATTTCAAGTTTTATGGAAGATATGATGTTCCTTATTATTTTCCTGACCAGAAGAGTGTTTACGATAATGGTGTTAGTTTGGAGAATCCTTTGCATGGATACTCAGACAGCATGCATATTTTGAACAGAATCACTGAAGATGATCCTTTAAATCACAATGATGTTCTGATTTTTTCTGGAACCCATGAGAGCTATCAAACTAATCTAGTCCCTCCTGACTATTCTCAACAGTTATATGTTGTCCAGGTTATTAAGGAGGACTTCCGATTAGATAAGTCTTCAGATGGATGTTTTCATTATGTTTTGGATAGCGGGGAATTGGAAAATACTGACTCTATTGAGTTATGTCCTTTAGAGGGTCGGACAGAGATTACCTTTTCTACAGAAAGGAAAGGTGAGTATTCTCTTTATACTGGTAGCGATGATTTAGAGCAAGAACTTCGATATGTTGGTTTATTTGATCTTAATACTGCTGATCGTTATAATGTGCATGAAACTATTGTGTCTTCTGAGAATGCAGAGCAAGGAGTTACCTTGGTGAGTTTGGAGACAAAGAAGATTTTTGATATTCGTGATGGTAGTTAATATATTGAAATAACTATTGTTACTTGGCTAAGTCCATTTTGCGTAGTATGTATTTCCTGGCACTATTCTCCTGAAACTTGTTTTTGCTCCTGATCACTTTGTGATTTCATTTCTCTCCCCCTTACCCAGGTACGGGGGAGAGAAATGAACTCTGGTAAAACCAGGGCAGGAGCAAAAGCCCTTGTCCCTGTAAGTAATTTATATTATTTCCACCGATTACATAACAAAGTTGACTATGCTTAAGCACCGTAAGTTTTTTATATCTTAGTCATTCTGCACTTATCATGGGGTTTATTAGTATTGTACTGTTTTTTATCTACACCTGGGGGTTGGGTTTTACTGTAACTCACGTAGGAAAGATAAAAGAATCTGAAGATGTTTTCGAGCGACACATTATGCGTATAGGGATTGGCTTATGTGCTTTTATCCTTTTAGGGGTTTTGCTCAATCTTGTTCATGTTCCTTTGTATTGGTGGATCTTTTTCATACTTAGCCTTGTAGGTCCTGTGTATTTTACTATTAAGAGCCCAAAGGTTCATTTTTCTTTTAAAAAGTCAACTTTCTACAGTGTTTTAGCACTGCTCATATTCATTTTTTCTCTTTTTATGTACGCTAGTGGATCTTATGCTTATCCCTATTTGGAGGATGATGATCCTTGGAGTCATGCATTAGGTGTAAGCTATATTAGCCAGGAGAAAACCATCCGAGAGCCAACTGAGGGGCAATATTTTCAATACTTTGATCCTTATCCGCCAGGATATGATCTGCTTATGGGTGTTTTACACCAAACCTCGGATGATATCATGTTTACTCTCAAATTCTTTAATTCCTTGCTTTTGGCTTTAGGAACTTTGTTTTTTTATTATTTTGCCAGGGTATTTACAAAAAGCTCTAAAAAAGCTTTGATTGCAGCTTTTTGTCTGGCAATGGTTCCAGCGTTTTTGAGTCATTTTATCTGGGCTTTAGGTATGTCTGTTATTTTGTATTTTGTTGCTTTTTATGCGACAGAAAAAATAGGTGATGACACTAGATGGTGGATGGTTGGTGCGGTTGCTGTAGGAGGGAATCTGCTTATGACTCCGACTCACAGTACTTATTTTGGTATTTTCTTTGTTCTCTATTTTGCTACTAAATGCATTCTTGAGCGGAAGGTTCTGATTAAGGAGGCTACTGCTGGAATTGTTGGGTTGATGCTGTCTTTATTATGGTGGGTGCCTACACTAGCGATATGGGGATTAAGCGGAACGCTTCAAAACGTTGGATTGGGAAGTCAAAATATCTTTAAAGTGGCTGGAACAGGAGACACAAGCTATACTCTTAGTCAGTTTATTTTTGCAAAAAGTCAGAATATGATTAATAGCCCAATTGGATTAGGGGTGGTTGTTTCGCTTCTTGTTCTTGTGTTTTTCATAAGTCTTTTTCTTACTTATAAAAATCTCAAGGAAAAGAATAGTCAATGGATCATAGTTACCTTGGTTTGGTTTGTAATGACGCTTTACGCCGTGAATGCTGCTAATATGCCAATTAAGATTAGTCCTTTTAGGACTTGGATGCTGCTTGCCATTCCTGTCTGTCTTTTAGCTGCTCAGGGGCTTTGGTTTCTGATAAGTGTAGGCAAGAAATTTAAGATTCCTGCGATTTTATTGATAGTTGTTGTTCTGATAGGTGTATTTTTTACCTCTGGAGTGCATAAATATAATCTTAATACTGCACAGTGGCCTCCTGGAGCTTTCTGGGGAAACATGGAGGAGATTGATGCTTATCTTTGGCTTCAGGATAGAGATGAAAATGTTTTTGCTTTTTTAGCTGATGGAGCTCTTGCAGGAGTAAATAAGTATCTTTGTGTCTATTGTGATGAGATTGTTTCTTTTAGAGAGAAAGGGATTGATCAACCATTGGAGGATTACAAAGAATTTTTAGTTGATAATAATTTTGACTTTCTTATTCTTGGTGCTTTAGATGCTCGTCATTATGGTGAAAATATTACTCTTGCAAAGATGCAGGAGATTGTTTCTTCAGATCTCTTCAGTACTGTGCATCAAACAGGAGGAGCATTGATCGTTAAGGTAGCTTGATTGGATCTGGTAGGGGTTAGATTTGTGTTGGTTTCTTCAAATTATCATTTTCAATAAATTGGTTATGCCAGAGCTGGAAATTCAGCAGAGACCATAATTGCCTACTGTAGAATAAGGAGGAAGTTTCCAAACCACTTAGAGCCTTTGTTACGTATTCTTCCTTAAAGAATCCTTGTTTAGCTATTATTTTAGGATCAAGAAGCTGTTGCGTGATTTCTTTTAGTTCTCCCTGGAACCATAGATTGATTGGGACAAAGAATCTTTCTTTTTTTCTTTTCCTTGCAAGTTCAGGAATTAGCTTTTTCATCGATTTTCTAAGAATAAATTTTTCTTTCCATCTTCTTATTTTTTGATTGGATGAGATTGTGCTGCAAAATTCAGCTACGTTATGGTCTAAAAAAGGAACTCTTGCTTCTACTCCAAAGGCCATTGTCATTTTATCAACTTTCATTAATAAGTTCTCTGGTAAAAGGGTTTGATTTTCAAACCCCATTGCGTTAACAAGAGGATCTTTATTGCTGAAATAGGGCTTTGTGTATTGTTCAATTGAAACGCTTGGATTTTTGAGAATATCCTTAAGTTCATCATCATCAAAAATACTTACCATTGCAAGATAGGCAGATTCTTGTGTTGTTGCTTTCAGATATTTATCAAATCTCTTCAAACCTTCTGGGCCTAATTCAGAAGCGTATTTAAAGAATTTATTCAAAATTCCTGGAGGGGCTTGCTGGATAGCTGGTGAGATCACCTGACTCCTAAAACTTCTTGGCAGTTTTCTGATGATTTTATCATAGGCATTCATCATTTTATATTGGAAGTATCCTCCAAGGTCCTCATCTGCTCCTTCACCTGTTAAAACCACTGTGCATTTTTTCTTGGTTTGTTCTGATAATAGGTAAGTTGGGATGCAGGTAGGATCAGACATGGGTTCGTCATTATGCCAGACAATCTTTGGAAGCAGAGTGGAGGTTTCTGGTTGGACAATGATTTCCTTATGATCTGTTTCAAAATAATCTGCTATTTTCCTTGCATAGGTTAGCTCATT
>JASMFX010000092.1 GCA_030751555.1 Candidatus Woesearchaeota archaeon
CTATGGAGCAACCAATATCCAGTAATCTCCCCTCTTTTTTGAATTTGTAGATTTCGTTAAAGATACCCTCTCCCCACTCCATACATTTACTAATACTCTCATCAGGGTTATCTAATTTATCAGGTCTATAGAATACATGTGGGGTCACTCTATTCAAAGTTCGCTTTAATCCACAATTTTTACACTCAACTACTTTAAACTTGCAGTTCCCCTTTTCTATTGTGGAGATTTCTCCAATGTTGCTATGTCCACAGAGACAAACACTACTCTTCTCTTTTATATCTCCTTCCATTTTAAGATAATCAAAGTTGCTTATACCATTCAATGGTTCTCTTAATACCTTCGTCTAGATTGACTTTAGGCTCAAACCCAATCATTTTCTTAGCCTTCTCAACATTAGGTACTCTCACCATAACATCTGGATAATCTATCTCTTTAAATCTAATTTTAGATTCACTCCCAGCTGTATCAATAATCTTCTTTGCTAATTCAATATTCTTAATTGACTCAGGATTCCCTATGTTAAAAACATGACCGCTTAGATCATCCCTCCCTAACATCAACTCAATCGCATTAACCATATCTTCCACATAACACCATGCTCTAACTTGTTCGCCATCATTATGAATAACAAGGTCTTCATTGTTAATAGCCCTAGTGATAAAATTGTGTACTCCTCCTTCCCCAACCTGCCTTGGCCCATATATATTAAATGCCCTAATAGAACAGGTTGGCACACCAAATTCAACATTATAAGCTTTCATAAGGTACTCACTAGCTAATTTACTTAATGCATAATTCCATCTAGGTTCAGATATTGGTCCTTGGATTGTAGGCATCTCTTCATTAACATTCTCAGCTTCAGACCCATAAACTTCGCTAGTAGAAAAGTTGATTATTTTTTTTACAGATGAGTCTTTAGCACACTCAAGAATATTATTAGCTCCAAAAAAATTAACATTAAAAGTTTTTACTGGGTTTTTTATTACAGTATCAACACCAGCAATAGCAGCCAAATGAATTATTATTGTATGATCTTTAAGAGCATCCCTTATCTCTCCTTTGTTCAGAATATCTCCTTCCACTATCTCTAGATTATCACTCTTAATCCCTAGAGCTTGTAGGGCATTCCTATGCCCGTTATCAAACACAGTTATCTTATTGTCATTAACAAGCCTCTCAATAAGATGACTGCCTATAAACCCAAGCCCACCAGTGATAAATATCTTTTCATCCTTTATCATTCCTATCTCGCTCTTCAACTCAAACTTACCTTTTCTCTCTCAACTTCTTTTTCGTTTTCTTTTTCCTTAGTTAGCTCATTAGACTTTAGAACAGCCTCTAAAAAATCAGACTCAATATCTTCTTTCAGTATGTGGATATTTGGAATCAAACAATGCCCTCCAATAAATCCTGGATACATAATCGGCCTTGGAACTTTATGCTCAATATCCATTGTACAAGTCTCATTAAATCTTGTAACAGCCTCCTTAAAGTTTGCACCATACTTATCACACATCCGGTCCATATCCTGGTGAAAAGCAATATTTACGGCATAGAATGTAGTTGAGAGAATTTTTCCTAATTCAGTTTGAACAGACGAACTCATAACTTCAGACTTTACACCCATCTCTTCAAAATGCTCCTTAGCAAGCCCCCCTGCTTCTTCATTAACGGGTCCAATAAACTTAACAAACCTTTTGATACCTCCCTCAAGATCAGGATGTCTCCCCCTAACCGGGGAATGAACAATCAAAACACCAGTTTTCTTAAAAATATCTTCAGTAGTGCCAGGCTTAACAGTTGAATTTACAATAGTTAGTTTAGGACTATACTTTCCAATATACTCTTCAACAATACCTGCAAACTTTTCAGAGAAAGGTATGCAAACATGCATTACATCAATGGGCCCTTCAATATCAAGCTCCTCAACATCCTTCTTAAATATTTTATATTTTCCAGACCCATCTATCACATTAAACATAGACTTTCCAATCTCTCCAAAACCAACAACTAAAACATTCTTCATAAATCAATCACCTTTCCTTCTTTAGCTGATTCAATCATTTTTAATGCAATATCTAAGGCCTTCAAGCTATCTTCCCCTTTAACACCAGGCTCACAAGACTCATTTAAACAGTTAATAAAACTCTCAAGTTCAAGTTTCAAAGGCTCCCCTTTGTTTATCCTGATTTGTGTAATGTCCCCCGCCATTATCCCCCTCACCCTCTCAGTATAATCAAGATAGGTTTCATCAACAAAATCATTCTTATAGAAAAACAACTCCTGATTCATATAATTGACAACAAACATCCCTTTCTCACCTGTAACTATTAGCTCCCTTTTAGTCGTAGGAGTCAACCAATCAATATTTAGTATTGCAGCACACCCATTAAACTTCAATAACGCACATAAAAGATCTTCATGGTTCGTATGGATCTTCTTTTCAGTAATGGCATAGATCTGTTTTAGCGGCTCATTCAGAAGAGAGGATATCACATCCAAATCATGGACAGATAAATCTACTACAACACCTACATCACTTATTCTTGTCGGAAATGGGCATATCCTATTTGCAACAACCTTATAGATTCTCCCAAGCTCATTATTATCAAGCCTCTTCTTTAATTCGGTAATCGCAGGATTAAATCTTTCAATATGCCCAATCATTAACTTAACTCCCTTCTCTTTAGCAGCATTAATAATCTCTTTGCCCTCTTCTATAGTTGAAGCAATTGGTTTCTCTAAGAGAATGTGCAGCCCCTTTCCTATCGCATGAATGGCAACTTTTTTATGTAAATTTGTAGGAACAACAATAGAGACAAAGTCAAGCTCCTCTTTGCCAAACATCTCTTCATAATCAGTATACCCTTTTATTTTGTACTTCCCACTTATCTTATCAACCACTTCTTTGTTGACGTCAGCAATAGCAACTAACTCAACGTTCTCTAGATCATTAAGAACCCTAACGTGATTCTTACCCATATTCCCTGCCCCAATAACGGCGCCTTTTAATTTCATTTTATATCAATCCCCTTATTACACTTATTACAAAAATAGCCTTCATCTTTTTTCTCCAATTTAGTTCCACAATAACAAGAATACCCTTCAACCCTAGCAGGATTCCCATAAGCAATTCCAAAATCAGGGATATCTTTAGTAACAACGGCCCCAGCTCCAATCATCGAGAATCTTCCAACAGTAACGCCTGGCAAAATTACTGTACCAGCACCAATGGAAGCTCCCTTTTTTATAAGAACTCCCCTCTCCTCCCAATCATCATCGGATTTCAAACTACCATCCAAATTTATTGCCCTAGGATTCTTATCATTCGTTACAACTACATGAGGTCCAATAAAAACTCCTTCTTCGATTGTTGTTCCATGATAAATAGAACTTCTATTTTGGATCTTGCAATTCCTACCTATTTTAACTCCAAAATCAATGTAAACTCCTTTCCCAAGAATGCAATTCTCGCCTAACTCGACACCTTCACGAACCTGACAATAGTGCCATATCTTACTATTCTCACCTATCTTCGCCTCTTTGCTTACTTCAGCAGTATCATGTATAACCATAGTAAAAACCCTCTTTGACTTTTTTAGTTATTATTATTTTATTTATAAAGCTATTCATAAAAAAGGAAAACTTTTTAGAGCAATATACACCCCTTTCATATTAAAAATGTTCAACAAAAACTTTTTTGATGGGGAGAAATTAAAGGAATTTATGAAAACCCTTCCAATCACAGAATCAACTAGTAACATATCCTTAGAAC
>JASMFX010000093.1 GCA_030751555.1 Candidatus Woesearchaeota archaeon
ATATGTAAAAAAGAATTATTCTTGGGTTAAGGTTATTGAAAACAAGGAAAATGTGGGGACTCCTGGTTTTAACCTTGCGATTCCACATCTTACTGGTAAGTATGTTGTCTGGGTTGGTTCTGATACTAAATTCGACAAAAATGCTATCAAGATCATGGTTGATTATTTGGAGAAACATGAGAAGGTAGGAGGATTGTATCCTCAAGTTGTTGACTTTGAAGGTAAATATCTTGAGGGATGGTATTGTTTCTCAAGAACTTTGTACTTTTTTTCCACTCTCGAGAAAACAGAGTCAAAAGAGTATTCTGCAATTGGTCCTGGCATGTTGCGGAAGGATATACTCGACAAAATAGGATATATCTATGATCCTGATTATTTTTATAGCTATGAGGATGTTGATCTTTGTCTGCGTATTAAGATGCTGGGTTATATTATAGAATATCATAGAGATGCGCTTCTCTATCATCGTGGGAGTATTAGCTTTAACAAAAGAAACAAACCTGCAAAGCTCATCTTTTTAGGTGATCGCAATGCTTTAATTACTTTTTTTAAGATAAATAGCATTGGGACATTATTAGTTTACTTTCCTTACACACTTTTCTTTCGCTTGCTGATTATGGTAAAGGAGTTGGTGACTTTGCAGCCTCTTAAGGCTTTTGCAAGGTTAAGAGCAATTGTCTGGGTTTTTTTTCATATGGGAATGGTATTGCGAAAGCGAAGGCAGGTGCAGTCCTACAGAAAGGTTAGTGATAGATTTATTTACAGTTTTGCTGATGAGGGAAAATTTATTCGAGAAGGTTTTAAGAAGTTGTTTACAAGAGAGACGTTTGATGTCCAGCAATTTCATACTAAACACAGAAAGTCTGTGAAGAATAAGTAACATTAATTAATTATTATATCCTAGGACAACACTAGGGAAGTAGTTACCATGAAGATAGCTGTTATTGGAACATATCCTCCTCAACGGGATGGGATAGGGATTTACTCAAAGCGTTACGTAGAGGCACTCCAAAAGAGAGACCAGGATGTTAGGGTTTTTACTTTTAAGGGTAATGAGAACGGAAAGGAGGTGGAAGGTTGTCTTCGTAGGAATAATGTTTTTTCTTATATTCGGACGGCATTCAAACTGCATGCTTTCAAACCTGAAAAGGTTTTAATTCAATATGAGTATGTGCATTATAATGTAGCTTTTTTCCCTATGCTTCTTTTTCTTTTATGGGTGTTAGGGCATAAGATCAATATGTTTATGCATACGGTAGCACCTTATGAAAAGGGTTGGAAGGCTTTGATTTTTAGGATGGTGCACCTCAGTCTTTTTTTGTTTGCTCATCATGTTATCCTCCACACTAAGATAGCTAAGAATAAATTGTTAGAGAGAACATGGGTTAAACCCTACATTAGTTATCTTCCGATAGCTATAAAGGATCAGCATGTAAAACCAAGGCTATCGAAAAGCACGGCTAAACTGCTAAGCTTTGGTTTTATTTCTTATGATAAGGGAATTGATCTACTTTGCGAAGCTGTGAAAGGTTTGCAAGGGGTTTCACTTACGATTTGTGGTTCTGTAAGCCCCTATGCAATGAAAAAGCAGAAGATCTATGCAGAAAAAATAGGTAAAATCTGCGAAGGCAGAAAAAATATCACTTATATTGATCGTTTTGTTTCAGATCAGGAGAAGGAGGATTTATTCAGATCTGCAGATTTTGTCGTTTTACCATACAGATTTATCGAGCAGAGTGCGGTTCTTACTGAGGTTTGGGGGTATAAAAAAATTCCGATATGCTCAGATGTAGCTGCTTTTAAGCAAGAGCTTGCTGACAAGTATGGTATTCTTTTTAGTAATGAAGACTCTGGTGATCTTCGTAACAAAATAACTGCACTTCTGAAGAATAAAGGACGACAAAAGCAATTACTCTCTCATATAGAGATGCTCGTGAAGAAGAGGAACTTTGAGGCAAGTGCTGAGAAATTATTGAGATTGCTTCTTTAGGTAAAAGAATAGCCCAATTAATACTACTAAAGAGATGAGGGTTACTAAGAGTCCTTGTTGGAGATTTTTTGGTTGATAGATGAACTGGACATAGTGGGGTCCTTTTTCGAGGTAGACTGTTCTCATGATCATGTTTGCTTGGAGTATCTCTACTTTCTTTCCATTGTCATAAGCATTCCAATTAGGGTAGTGCATTTCGCTTAATACCAGGTAGCCTGCAGTCTCTAAATTAAGTTGGATATCGATGTGGTTAGGTTTATACTTAACTATTTCTGTTTCCTTGAAACTTCCTGGATTTGCAAGAGGGGTTTCTGGAATCTTGGCAAGGAGGACTGTTTCACGTGGATTAAATGCGCCTAAATTATTAAGTTCATCTGAGGTCTCCACCACCTCAGCATTTCTTACTATATAGGCTCGTGGAAGGGTGTTGTTATTTTTTTCTAGAACAAAGGTTTTGTTGATCTCTATTACTAAGTATTTTACATTTAGCAAATTTAGGTATGGCAAGGCCTCTGAGATTTCATTATCATAGATCTTATCTGTAAATTCTGCGTATTCTTTTGTTAGGATATTAGAACCACGCTCTACAAAATCTATGCCATGCACTTGTGCTTTATAGAATGGATATTTTTTGGTAGTGTCAAAAACCCGAAATAGTTCAGGATCCTCAAGGAGTTGGGATGTGATTTCATCTTGGTTAAAAATATCTTCAGTTGGTTTTGTCATGATATGGGGAGTTGCAAATAGCAGTAACTCAAAGAAGATAATTGCTGCCAGGAAAAATTTTGCATGTTTTTGCGATCGGAAGAGTAGGAACAGGGCAAGTGTGAATAAAACGGCCATGGTGATTAAGATCCAGAGATCTCCCAGGATATGGCTAAGAACTGTTGGAACATTATCAAGGTAATACTCTAATGAACGGGAGAATTGTCCTTCGGTTGGCAAAAGTCCTTGATCAATTCTTTGTTGGACTAATGCTTTTCCATAGTTTATTATTGGAGTATTTGCACTCTGGACTACAATTGTGGAAATTATTAGTATGCCAGAGACTATGGCTGCGTATTTTAAGAATTTTTTAATTGTTTGCTTATCTGCTTTAGATGTGAGCCATTCTACT
>JASMFX010000094.1 GCA_030751555.1 Candidatus Woesearchaeota archaeon
TTTCCAAAGCACTGAGTGAAGCAGGCATAAACACCCTGAGATTTGATTTTTTCGGCCACGGTGACAGTAAAGGCAAGTTTGAAGATATAACCATTAGTGAGGGGATTGACGATGCTCTTCAAGCTATTGAGTATGCAAAACAGCTTGGCTACAAAAAAATTGGACTCTTTGGAAACAGCTTTGGGGGGATAGTAGGCCTAGCCACTGCTTCTATGAGCAAAGATGTAAACTCCTTGTGTGTTCTCTGCCCTGTTTCTGACTTCAAATCAATGCTGGATAACAAATTCCTGGAAAGAGATATTGATGCGTGGAAAACAATAGGGAAAAACATCTACAAAGAAAAGGATGGCAAAAAGTATTACCTTAAGTTTGATTTCTATGAAGACACAAAAAAATGGATCATGTATGATAAAGCCAAGAATATTAACTGCCCAACACTGATTATTCATGGTGATGCAGATAAAACAGTCCCCTTGGAACAGAGCAAAAAGACTCTTCCTCTGATTCCCAACGGTAAGCTCGAGATCATCAAAGGAGCAGATCATAAATTTATCGATGATAAGATTATGAAGAATGTCTGCCAGATTATTGTGGATTGGTTTAAGTAATAGCCAAAAACAATATAAATACCCTTTTTCTTTAGCATACTATGGACAAAAAAGCCTCGATAAGCCTTTTCATTTCATTAGGACTTGTTCTGCTCATAAGCTTTGCAGTATTTTTCTTTATCCAATCACAGCTGGTAAGCATCCAAGAAGAGGAAACAATACAGGCATTGAATGAACCATTACATATTGCTGAAGTGAGAAAATTTGTTTCTGATTGCCTTCAACATGCAGGGAAAAAAGCAATATACAAAGTAGGCAGTAATGCAGGGTATCTCAGTCTAGCTCCCTCGCCAGATTATAATGAACAAGGAAGTAATGCACCCTTTTTTGAATATCTCTATGTGGATAATAGAGCTCTCCCCCTTCTTATTGTGGGAGATCAAAAAAGACTGAGAAGTAAAGAAAAAATAGAATCCCTTGTCTCTAATTACATCACTGTTGAAGCCTCTCCCTGCCTGAAAAACATAACCATATTTGAAACCCAGGGTTTCAGATTTTCCTATCCAGACATTATACTAGGAAGCCCAAACTCCACAGTTACCACACTTTTCCAAGATGATGTAACACGAGTAACACTAGCATGGCCTATAACGATCATAAGAGATGAGCAGGAAACGAAAATTGAAGAATTTCAATCCGCTATTGAGCTAAGATTTGGCTTTCTCTACAGCGTAGCCGAAAACATCATTGACCAATTAGTCCAAGACAGAACCCTTAACCTCCAGAATAACTGTGAAACACTCTTGAACAATGATCCAAACATAAACGTCTACGCAGATACCAATCCACAAGTCTATGAATATGTGGTAAGAGTAGTAGACATAACTCCACTCCAATTTAACGATATCCCATTGAGATTTGAATTTGGGATAAGAAATAGAGAACTACTAGGTGAGTGCATTGGGTAGATACTACACAGCATTAATAATAATGCTACTAACAACAGTAGCTGT
>JASMFX010000095.1 GCA_030751555.1 Candidatus Woesearchaeota archaeon
AGTCTATTTCGGCATCTTGCTTGGATTATTAGGATTTGGTGTTGCTGCAACTGGCGAGTTAATCGAACTCTTTGGAGTTGTCTATATCGGCTCTGCAGGAGTTGGAGATTACTTTAATAACGCAATAGACCTTGTTTTTAACGCAATCGGAGCAAGTCTAGCAAGCATCTTCCTTGTCAGACATCATTCTCAGAAAGATTTAATAAGAGTAAAGTCTAAAAAGTAAAAATGCAATTTATTATCAACATAAAAAAACAGCATCTTGTCTATCTAAGTGTTTTTATCATCCTAGTAATGGCAATCGCAGTCTATGCTCCAATTCAACAAGGGCATCCGCCTGGTCAGATTCTATTCAGCGATGTAAACCTTTATTTTGAAAATGGCAATGTCGGCATTGGCGCTACAACACCAGGAGTAAATCTGCACATCAAGGATCTAACAGAAAACGCATGGATAACTGTTGAAGGAACAGGAAACAGTGGATTAGCGTCCATTAGTACACTTGGCCAAGAACAATGGAACGTATACACAAGCGACACTGGTAAATTTAGGATAGATAGAATGACCGCAGGAGGAGAACTCACTATTGATACACTCGGTAGAGTCGGAATCGGCTCTGTAACACCTCAGGCGCAACTTGACGTTGATGGAGATACAAAAATCTCAGGAAATCTACAGGTCACAGGTTCAATCACCTCTGACACTTCTAAACTTACCTACTGTACATTCAATTGGCCAGCTCATGCAGTTGGTTGGCGTATTAGAAATTGGGTAGCTACTGATTGCTCTAACGGCCTCCCTCTTCCAGGTTCTAACAGTGTAGGATATTGTCGTAATGGTGCTGGGACTCAATGTGAAGCAGATTGCACTTCACTCACACGAGGTAGACACTATAATCATCCTACAACTGGAGGTCTCACTTCTGGACACATTTACTGCCTCTACATCCACCACTAATTCTCCAACATAATACCAAAAGATTTATAAATGCCCTGAAGTTCCCCTATCTTAGAATTTAGGGGGATTGGTTCTTAAAATGACAAAAGACATACAACCAGTATTTATTCTTCCTGAGGGAGCAACAAGAACTCAGGGAAGAAACGCCCAGAAGGCAAACATCATGGCAGCGAAAGCTGTCGCAGATACTGTAAGAACCACTCTAGGCCCGAAAGGCATGGATAAGATGATTGTTGATTCTATTGGAGATATCACAGTTACTAATGATGGAGTTACTATTCTTGAAGAAATGAATATCGAGCATCCTTCTGCTAAAATGATTGTAGAGGTCGCTAAAACCCAGGAAAACGAGGTTGGTGACGGAACTACAACCGCTGTTGTCATAGCAGGTGAACTTCTAAAAAACGCTGAAGATTTACTAGAAAAAGATGTTCATCCTACTGTTTTAGCAAAAGGCTACCGGATGGCAGAGGAAAAAGCTCAGAAAATACTACTTGATCTTGCTGTTGACATAACAGATAAAGACAAAGAAATGCTATTAAATATTGCAATGACTGCAATGACTGGCAAGGGAGCTGAAACAGCAAAAGATCATCTAGCAAATATCACTGTTAAATCAGTCCTTTTCATAGCTGATAAAACACCTGAAGGACTTGTTATTAATAAGGACGATATCAAAATAGAAAAAAAGGTAGGTGGAAGTGTATTTGATACTGAATTAGTTGAAGGCGTTGTTCTGGATAAAGAACGAGTCCATCCACAGATGGAAAGGCAAGTTCCTAATGCTAAGATCGCTTTAATAGATTCAGCAATTGAAATAAAAAACCCTGAAACAGATGCTAAGATCCAAATCAATGAACCATCTCAAATAACTGGATTTATTGAGCAAGAAGAAAAAATCTTAAAGCAGATGGTTGACATCATTAAGACTTCTGGTGCTAATGTCTTAGTCTGCCAAAAAGGCATTGACGACATCGCCCAGCATTACCTTGCAAAAGCAGGGATCTACGCTACTCGAAGAGTTAAAAAATCCGACATGGAAGCTCTTGCAAGAGCTACAGGAGGATCTATTGTTACTAATCTAAAAGATCTTAAAGAAAAAGACCTTGGTAAAGCAGGACTTGTGGAAGAGGTAAAGATAGGCGATGAAGAGATGACCTATGTCAAGAACTGTAAAAATCCAAAATCAGTAACCGTTCTTATCAAAGGCGGAACAGAACATGTAGTTGATGAAGTTAAAAGAGCCATGGAAGATTCCATCGGAGATGTTATCTCATCTCTAGTAGTTGGAAAGGTTATTGCTGGAGCAGGCTCAACAGAGATTGAGCTTAGCAAAGAGCTAAGAAAATTTTCAGATTCGCTTTCTGGAAGAGAGCAATTAGCTGTTCAGGCTTTTGCTGAAGCAATGGAGATTATTCCAAGAACTTTAGCAGAAAATGCAGGTCTAGATCCTATCGATATTGTTACTGAGATGAGAGCTGCCCATGAAAAAAAGCAAAAATGGGCTGGTATTAATGTTTTTACAGGCAATGTAGAAGATGCCTGGAAACTAGGCGTTATCGAGCCATTAAAGATTAAAACACAGGCTATTTCATCTGCAGCAGAAGTAGCTGAAATGATTCTAAGAATAGATGATGTTATCGCAGGCTCTGGTTCTGGAGCCCCATCTGGTATGCCTCCTGGCGGAATGCCAGAAATGCCTCCTGGAATGGGTATGTAATTTTTAGTAGATAATTAAAGTTCTACTCATTTCACAATCTTGTGATAAGCCCTCATCAAGGCATCATAAGCCTCGTTTAAGCCTTCAACATCCTTCTCTCTCATAGAAATATACTGATCATACGCTTTTTTATACTGTTGCTTAGCTGCAAGCACATCTCCCCTATCCAAATGCTGATGGATCATATCCACCGAACTGTGAAGGTGATTTATTCCTAAGCCTGAAAAATCCAGATGATCTAGGGATTCATCAACCTCATCTACAGTATCCTTCTCAGACTTGACCTGATTTTCTTCAACAAATCGAGATTTTAGCGCCTGAAACTCCTCTCTAATATGCTCCCGTTCATCATCGCCCCCTCTCATCTTTCCCAAGGTAATATCAACAGCACTCTGAGCTATCTGGTTCTCTCTAGGTTCGCTAATCTGCCTTGCCTTCAACGCACTCCTTAACCTATCCACCTTCTCAGGCTTAGTAACCAATCCCACAATGTGGTTCCTTACTTCATTAATCCTGTTTTTAGTAGTAGACTCAGCCTGTGCTATATGATTCTTAACAATATGAGGATCCTCAACCTGAGATCTTTGATGAATTCTTTGCAGATCCTTATTATGCATCATCTCAATATGATCCATCTGCTGATGAATATTGGCTGTCTCACCATGGTTTGATAAGTTCTTCTGCACAAAACTCTTCAAACCTTCAAGTTCTTTGCGAGTCTTATCTTGATGTTGATGCAATGCTTCATGTACTGCATGAAGATCCTTTGGATATGATTCAATCACCTTCCGAGCACCAATCTCCTCAACACCACCACCTTTTCCAGTAGTCCTTTTGACCTGATCCTGTAAAACCCTTATCTGATGAGCTACATTATCCTGGTAATCAGTAATAGCTGATTTAAGCTCAGCATTCGTAACAATATCATGCGTTTTCTGTTGTGTTGAAGCCACTGACTCTGATATGTGATCCAGCTTTTCCTGCAGAACTCTTAATCTGTCAGCACTCCCCTGAAAACTACTAAATTTTTGATTTACCTCATTTGATATGCTATGCACCTTCTCAACCATGGCCTTTGTATAATCCTTATCCTTCTCAATAGTTGCAAACTTGTTGCTCATCTCCTCCAGAGCCTTCATCACATCCTTATTTTTAGCAAACCTCTCAACCTGCTTTCTATAATTAATTATCTCCTTATTAAGTAGTATAACTAACTCTTTGAGTTTCTCAATATTCATCTCATTTGTCAGCACTCTTTTATCTTCATCCTTCAAGAGCTTTCCAAACCCAGGGGTAGCCCCAATAGCTCCTCCCCCATCCATCCTCCCAAGGTTTCCCTTAAGATCCTCCATATCCTTTCTTAGTTGTACTAATTCCTTAGAAAAATCTGCTTTTGCCATTTTACTTCTTGATAATCTCCTTTAGATCTCCAATCTCTTCTCGCAACAACCTCAATTCCTTGACAAGATCATGTTCTTCAATACTAAACTTCTTTGAAATCTTCCGCAACTGCCTTAATTCCATTTCCAAAAATATCAGGTAGACAACAACGATAATTGAGAATATCATAAGCAGTTCTAATATTGGAAACCCACCTTCTAGTAAAGCCATCATCCACCTCCTTTTATACCATAATGAAAATAGTAGTATAAAAAGGTTACGGTGCACTCACACAATCAACTTTTCCGGTCTCCCTGTACCCTGGTAAGGGGAGGCAGGAAAAATTCGAGTTTCGAGTTATAACCTAACATCATTTAAATTTTTTTATACTCAACTGTCCCTTCCGTGTCCCTTTTTTAACAGCTCCCTCAGTTTGTCCCAGCTGTTCCTTGATCTTTTTTGCAGTTCCACGTCCAAGCAACTGTCCCAATCCAATCTCAGAGAATTTTTTCAACTTTCCAACATCAGTTATCCCATTGCCAAAAAGCTTACGAGCTCGTACCCTTCCAATATTCCTCAATTTAATCAATGGAAACAACTCATCTTTAATGCCATATTTTAGCCGAAGTCGCATTTTGCTAATGTCCCGAAGCAACTTTCTAAACTCCAAGATTTTGCAAAGCTCTTCACAGGAATAAAACAGCCAATCAGCTATCCCCAATTTTACCCTAATCTCTCCAGGCCTTATTGCATAAGCCTCTAATAGGTACTCCTCATTCTTCTCATCAATCCAATCCTGGAAAAACATCGCTGTTTTTATTGATCGCATAAACTCATCATAATCCTCTTCATAGAGTGCAGGTTCTTTTAACAACAATCGATCCTCAACCCTTGCCAAAGTATCCTGCAAATCATCCCACTCTTTTACCCTTACATTGAGCAGGGGCCTCATCTCCAGTCTCTGACTTACCAACTGCAACCAACTCAGATCCACAACACGCATGCTCATCGCATTCTTTAATCCAACAATAAGCTCATGCGCTGTTAAAGGATCTAGATACAGTTCAGCAACTCGTTTACCCAAAATTGTTGCGCGATACTGCGTATTATCAAGTTCATCTGCAGAGGCAAATTCCTCTCTCATTGATTTCAAAAACTCCCATTCCTCCAAAAGCATAAGCATTTTTTCAATACCAGCTTCTAGCTTTGCCATGTCCTTAAACTGCTTTGCCCAAAAGGTCTTTTCAAAAAATTCCATGATCTGCTTTTTAGAGCGCAAAAAACGCGACGCTACCAAACTAAGAAGATAGGTTCTTAGCACAGGCTCCACAGCAAGCTTTGAAAAAATATCCTCTGGTTCTCCCATAATATACTTTTCATAAATTGATTCCTTCTCAGCATCAGTCCCAGATAAGCAAATAGCCTCTCCAAAGCTATCATACGATGGCCTTCCTGCCCTCCCAGCCATCTGTAAATACTCCAAAACAGGAATAGGCATCATCCCTCTTGATCCATATCTTTTAAGATCCCGAATAATCGTCCGAAAAGCTGGTAAATCAACTCCAGAAGCAAGAGTAGGAGTAGAACAGATAATCTGAACATGGCCGCTGCGAAAAGCATCCTCCACCAACTCTCTCTGCTTTGCTGTTAATCCTGCATGATGGAAAGCAATCCCTTTTGAAATACAATCAGCAAGCCTTCTACATTGCTTTGTAGGGCTCCCAACTGCCTTGAGTATCCTTTTTGAGAGCTCAATATGAATCTCCTCACTCACCTTAATCTTTTTAGAGATATCCTCGGCAGTTTTCTCAGCACTGCGCTTGGTATTTACAAAAACAAGTGCTTGTTTTTTCTTGCTAATCGTATCTAAAGCAATGTTCAATGTAGCATCTTTATACTGCAAGGCAATTTTTTTTATAGCCATACAAAACGAGTACCATAATAGCTTAAATAGTTTGTGTTAAAACAGTTTGTGCTAAATTTTTCAGCAACTTATTTAAAGAAGTGCCACTATCAAAAAACCAATGTCAGAAAAAAAAGT
>JASMFX010000096.1 GCA_030751555.1 Candidatus Woesearchaeota archaeon
CTCAGGAGATTTGTGAGGAAGCATCACTGTTATCTTTTGATAAGGGTTTAGCTACTATTGATTCAATTATCTATACATCGGCTCTGAAAAATGATTCATTTTTACTTACAACAGAAAAAGGACTTAAGAATAAGAAAAATGTTTTAATGATTGACTAAAATGGGATTCAACTATCAACCAGGATTATGGACATTGTTGGCATTAGTGCCCTTTATTATTCTCTATCTTATAAGGCCTAAGCATAGAAAACTCAAGATTCCTTCACTCATGTTTTTGTTAGGTGAGAATCAAAGCAAGAAAAAAGTCAATTTTTTCAGGAATCTCCTCAAGGATCCTCTGATTTTGGTCCAGCTGGCATTACTCTTAGCATTAGCCTTTGCAGTAGCAGAACCATTTCTCCTGCTTAACAAACAGGAAGTAGCTACTAATACTGCTTTAGTAATTGACGCTTCTGCAAGTAGTCAGGCAATGTTTAATGGGAGAAGCAGGTTTGAGCAATCTGTTGAAAAGGCACATGATTATGTTGGGGGAAAGATGAGCATTGTTTTAGCATCACAGGTTCCTGAGATCATCCTGGAAGATGGGGGAAAGCTGCAAGCTAGGAATCTGCTTAGAACACTCAGGCCCTCTGACACTACTACAAACATAGCAGGTGCTATGTTTCTTGCAAAAGACATACTTAATGGGAAAAAAGGGCAGGTGATTGTGTTTTCTGATTTTATCACCACAAGTCCTGAGGATAATGTATTAGTAGCTAAGAGAGCGCTTAATGCACAGGGTATTCAGGTAAAGTTTGTTAATATTTTTGAGCCTCTTGATAACATTGGAATTGTGGACATGGAGATCTCTAACGCAAATGTTAAGTCCACTATTAAGAATTATGGTGATGCAATCAAGGAAGTGGAGATTAACTTAGTAAAAGATGATGCTGTTGAGGAATCTACAAAGATAACTCTCGCTGGCAATAGTGTAGAGTTTATTAGTTTCCCAACACTTTCGGGAATAAGTAGCATCAAGATAAATGCTCAAGATCCCTTTTTACTTGATAATACTGGCTATGTAAGTAGTCCTTTAGGTGAAAAAATATCTGTTCTTATGCTTACGAATGATAAGGATAATTTTCTGAGAAAGGCATTAGAAGCAGCAAATATTTTCCATGTAGAGATACGTGAACCTCCTATCGTAAAGGCATTTGAATTATCTCATGATATCATTATTATTACTGATGTTACCAAAACTATCGTGCCTTCAGATACCCATGATATAAAGAAATATATCGAGAAGGGCCATACACTTATCGTAGCAGCAGATGAAAAAACAATTCAGTTGGGATTGGAGGATTTGCTTCCTATTACATCTGATAAGATTGGAGCGGCTTCTTCTGTAAATGTAAAGATTATCAATACGTTTACTAAGGATAAGGATTTTGGAACTACTACTATGCATATTGTAGCAGGCCCAAAGGAAAACAGCATTGTCTATGCTGTTGCAGATGATGATAGTCCTCTACTCTCTCAGCAATCTCTAGGGGAGGGCACATTGTTTTATTATGGTATCTTTGACAAATCATCTGATTTTAAAGCTACCCAGGATTATCCTATCTTCTGGTTTACTCTGCTTACCAATTTGCTTAATACAGAGAATATTCAGGATTTTAATTTTAAGCTAAGCGAGAATCCTCAGTTTAGGCATGCAGGTGTTTTTGAGATAGAGGGCAAAATGAAGGCCTTTAACCTTCTTAGTGAAGGAGAATCCGACATTGGGAAGAAATCCAGTCTTCTAGAAGAGGATGAGTTAGCATTTGCTGAAAAATCCTATGCAGCAAAAGCAGAATATGATCTTTCCTTGCTTTTGCTCTTCTTAGGAATTGGTTTATTAATATTTGAGTTATTCATACTAAAATACAGGGGTGAGTTTTAGTGGCTCTTGCTGATTATGGTCTGCAGCATCCGAACTTCATCTTGCTTATTTTACCTTTGATTATTGTTCTTTTTATCCTTATCAAGCTTAATCTAGTCAAGTTTCAAAACGAAAAAGACAAAAAAATATACGAACAGCATAAAAAGAAAAGGAGATTTTATAATTTCATTCTTCATCTGCTTACATTGATTTTATTGGTAATTAGTGTTAGTAGTCCTTATACAATCAGTGAAACCAGAGATACTGGGAATCCCTCTTTGTTGATACTAAGCGATAATTCGAGCTCATTTTCTATTTTTGAGCCAGGCATTGCACAGCAGCTTAAAGACAGCATAGAATCTGAGTTTCCTGTCTCTCTTCGAGAGATAGCTTCAAGTCAGAGATCTGGATTAGGAGATGCTATTCTTGGGAATATGCAGGGAGATGATAATCTGCTGCTTGTAACTGACGGAAGAAATACTCATGGGAGGGATTTGGGAGATATCTTACAGCTAGCCTATGAGCTTAACAGCACTATAAGTGCGCTGAATGTTGTTCCTATTAAAAATGATGCTTCTATCCAAATTCTAGGTCCTTCACAACAGATTGAACATGTTGAGACAGAGTTTTTTATTGATGTGAACAAGGTGGGGGATGTTTCCTGTAGCACTACTATCGAGGTTAATGGCAATAAGGTTGCTTCAAAAGATACTCTGGAGGATTTTACCTACAAACGAACATTTCCTCAAGGAACTCATAAGATTAAGGCAAGTCTTCAGTGTAATGACTTTTTCCCTCAAAACAATGCTTTTTTCAAGACTATACGCATTCTTCCAAAGCCTAAAATCCTTTTTGTTTCTAAAGAATCCTCCCCTCTAGACCATGTATTGACTCGATACTATCGCTATGAGCGAACTCAGCAGATTCCTGCTACATTTAGTGACTATGAAGCAATTATTATCAATGATTTTTCAGCTGATGATTTAAAATCCAGTGTCTCCAGATTAACCAACTATGTTGCAGAGGGCAATGGATTAGTTATTGTTGGAGGGAAAAACAGCTATGATTTGGGAGGTTATAAAAACTCCCTTATTGAAGCTATGCTGCCTGTCCAGGTAGGGGTTTCTGATAAATCTGAAGAAGGAAGCTTAAATGTGGTTATTGTTATTGATATCTCTGGAAGTACAGGAGCAACATTTGGGGCAGGGAGTGATAATAAGAAAGTGGATGTAGAGAAAGCATTGGCTGTGGATATCCTTAAGGATATACGTGCTAATGACAAGGTTGGTGTTGTAGCATTTAACAGTTTGGCTTATGAAGTAAGTCCTCTCAGTGCTCTTTCAGATAAAAGAGATATTGTCGAGAAGATATCCACCTTAAAGGATAGTGGTGGCACAGAGGTATTTAAGGGACTTAGAGGGGCACAGAAGTTGCTCACTTTTGCTGAAGGATCAAAAAATATTATTCTTATCTCAGATGGTCTTTCCCTTTATGCACAGACTGCAATTAGGTATGCTGAATTGCTTACTCAGAGCGGGATTAAGATTCATACTGTTGGTGTTGGTGAGAATACTGACAGAAGTTTTATGGGTGCCTTGGCAAAAGCAGGTGGAGGAGTATATCTAGAGCCTGATGAGCACTTTCAGCTAAGAATCCTGCTTGATAACAGTGACTTTGAAGTTGACGATAAGATGAAGCTTACCACGCTTAACAGAAAGCACTTTATCACCCAAAACCTTGATCTGACTGCAAGGGTAACTGGCTATAATCAGGTAGCTCCAAAACAGAGTGCTCGTATGCTTGTAACAACATTTGGAGGAAATCCGATAGTTTCTGAGCACCGATTTGGATTAGGGAGGGTAGTTTCTATCTCCACTGATGATGGGACTCTTTGGAGTGGCGCATTATTTGATCAAAAGAACAGTCTTATGTGGAGTAGGGCCGTCAACTTTGCCATAGGAACTCCTGGGAGGAAACAGAACTTTTTAGTATCAATGGAGGATACTTATCTTGGTGATCCAATAGATATCAAGGTCAAGAGTGATAAGTTTCCTACGAATAACTTAGTAACCTTTCAAAAAGTGGGGGATGATCTTTATAGAGGGCAGTATCTTGCCAAGGAATCAGGGTTTTATGATTTTTTTGGCTCTACTGCTGCTGTTAATTACCCAAAAGAATATTTAAAATTAGGGATAGATCCTGAACTCCAAAATCTAGTAAGCATAACTGGAGGGAGAAGCTTTGATATAGGGGATCTTACTGCCCTGCAGGATTTTGTTAAGGTAAGCTCTATAAGAATAAAAAAGGAAATAACTTTCCTAAGATGGCCGTTTGTAGTTGCAGCTATGATAATCTTTTTATTGTTGCTCGTCTTACGGCGGATTAACAGGTGATAAACATGGCTAGTGTTAATAAAAACGTAAACTTTGGATTACTATTGATTTTGGCAGTGACTGTTGTGGCCTTTGTAGGCACATCAACTTATTATCAAAGAAATTTCTACAATGTTAGTTCTAACTTTGAGGAGAAGGCTGCAGAGTTAGAAGCAGTTTCTGAACATTTGCAGCTTGAAAAATCAAAACTCAATGAGACTAGCTTTCAATTAACAATCAAAAAATCAAGAGAACAAGAGTTAAGCAAAATCAGCGAAGATCTTACTAAGGAAAAAACTGATCTAGAGTTGAATAAGAAGAATTTACAGGCCCAATTGGCCAAGACAAGCCAGGATTTATTGTCCTCACAGCAGGATTTTACTAAAGCTCAGCTTGAGTTAAGTGATGTTAAAACAGATCTGGCTCAGAGAGATGAGAGAATTGAGGATTTGGAGTCAAGATCCAGTAAATATCGAAATCAACGAGATGATGCATGCGCTTTAATTACTGTAGATAAACCAAGCTTTTGTTAGAATGAAATCATTTATTAGCACAATTCGGGAAGTAAGGAGAGATCTTAATAGGATGTATTATTTTAGAATTTTGTTGGATGCATTACTTGTCTATGTTGGTGTTTATTTTATCCTTGTTTCTTTAGGATTGCCTGGAATCTATGCTATTATTCCGGCTTTGTTTTATTTTGCATATGATGGATACAATACTATCCCTGGTTCTCGAGTTGCAGATATTGAATCCAA
>JASMFX010000097.1 GCA_030751555.1 Candidatus Woesearchaeota archaeon
ACAAAAGCCATGTCATCCCCAGTACATTCTGCTAATTCAGTGATAAGCGGCTTTGCTTTAACCCCGACAGCAGATAGTGTGACGTGGCAATACTCTCTAACACTGAGCTTTTCAGAAATCTGTCGATCAATAAATTGAGGAGAACACTGAACAGTACTCATGTAAAAGTTAGGATCAGGATCCTCATCAGATCTTGAGATAAACAACTGCTCTTGAGCACCCTTTGCATTCCCTACAAAGTCTGTAAAAGTAAAGAAGAGTTGGGCATTTAAAGGGCCGGATATATCAATAGGAGGTGTTTCCCAAGTGCAAACGTGATTATTTTCTTCAGTTGTTGCTTGGCAATTACCCTCTAGTGGCCCAACATCTCCAAAAATAGTAGTTACTAATTGTGCATCTACAGAGGTTTCTTCAGTAAGGTTAGCAGTTATGCTTAGAACATCTCCTTTTATGGCAAATCCTTCAGGTAGAGGCACTTGTCCTGGCACTACATTGACTTCTAAATTGATAATCTTTGGTTTTGACTTATCAACTAATACTTCAATTTCCTTTATTTCTGATGCTGCATTACCTAGATCATCCCTTGTGGTGAATGTAGATTTTACCTTAGCAGTCTTCCCACTGCCTAGATTAATATCGCCAATAACCCAAGTGCAGGAATTTGCAGTACAAGAACTTGCTTTAACATTATCTCCTAATCCAATGCCAGATAGATCTAGGAATACCTTGCCCTCGCTAACACCAACAACATCATCTATCGTAGCAGTGAAATTAAAATCATCACCAATAATATTGGTACCATTAAATTCCCCTAAACTTGTTGTGATATCAGTCACAATAGGACCTTCTATGTCTCGAGTAATTGTTCCAAGGGTTACAGGAGCCTCAAGCTTGTTCCCAGCACGATCCACTGCATTGATTTGAACAATAGGAGCTTTAGTCTCATAAAGAATAAGGTTAAAATTCCAAAGACATTTATGTTTATCAGTCCCTATTTTCTGGCAGCTGCTCCTTGGCGTATCTGGAAATAACTCTAAATCAGTAAGATCTGCCTTGACACTTGTCTCAATCAGATCATTGTCAGTAATATTTACAATCAGACTTGCACCAATGACATTGCCTCCAATAAATTCAATAGGTTTCCCGTTAAAATCTATTAAAGCAGAGGATTCAATCTGGGGTAAGCTTGAATCAACAGTGAAATCATCACACCTCAAACCGCTGGATTTTTGATCAAATCTGTCAAAGGCCTGTACGCAAAGCCTAAAGTCTCCATCACCACTAGGCACACTTACAGTCATATTCCCAGTAAAGTCACAAGGAGCATTATCAATATTAACAGTATTCAAAAGATTGCCTGCTAAGTCATCCTGTCTGATTTCAAGCTTTTTGAGACCAACACAGTCATTATTATTAGTTGCATAAGCCCCATCCTCAAGTGAGAAACTCACATTAACATTGCTACTAGCACCTAATTCCGGCTCAACATCAAACAAGGTTACTGTAGGTGCTTGATCATCAACAATAATAGTTGCAGTATCCTGAGCACCAGCATAATTCCCATCCTCATCAAAGAGATTCACCTGATAGCTAAATGTTCCTCCTGGAAGAATATTTTCCCTGTCTGAAACACAGTTAAAACTGCCACCAGATCCACTGCACTGCCCAAAGAGCAAGAAAGGTCCATTGCCATTTATCCGAGTTCGTAATTGATTTCCTGATAAGGATTCTGCACCATCTAAATCTACCTCTACATTCATAACAGTGGTATCAATCCTTTTTCTAAACTCAGTAAATCCATCATCTCCCTCAATGCTTGCAATTCTCACAGCGTTAACAGCCATTACACGTGAAGAATATACTGGCAATCCAATGATTAACACTATCATAAACAGTGCAATACATTTTTGTAAGGCTATTGTTTGTTTCATCTTGGTGTAAGTGCTGATCTATAGATCATGCTGTAAGTCTCCATCTGTGTGAAAATGTTGATATCATCTAAACCTAATTCCTCAATTGGACTACCAGGAAGATCTGCTTCCAACACAAAAAATGTCAAAGTATCGTTCTGGAGTTGATCAAAAGTAAAAGTATGATTGAGCAATGCACCGCCAATAAGCATGCTTTTGTTAAAATTCACCTCAATAGGCGTTTTTTCTTCACAACTGAATATTCCTGGTTTTGTACAGATCTCTTTAGTAAATGTAAAAGGCTCATCTGTTTGCAGTTTAATGCTTATCTCATAGGTTCCAGGATAGAGCTGCACTTCATGATCATCTCCTGCTTCATAGGACTCAATAGTTGAGTAATCACCATCCTCAGGAATACCTAGCCGAGTAAATATCAGTGTGGAGATTTCCTTGTCATCTAGTGGAAGAGGAACAGGGTTCAAATTCCAGAATCCTCCTCCTTTTGTGAGCTTGAATTTCTTAACTTCATAAGGTACATCTTCACGCTTAAACAAAGACATGTTAATGCTGTAAGTCTCATCAAGCTTTGGAGAGAGATGCACTGTCCTCTTCAAATAGTCTGGATGCAAAAACGATACTAATCCTCCTAAACAGATTGGAAACTGCTCAGTTAGCTCTCCAGATAAGGGGGTTTTTCCAATAAAGCAGCTCTCTCTTCCGCAGGAAAACGTTACTTGGGCACTCTCAACATTGCTATTAGCACCTTCCTCTACAACCTTAACGCTAATATTTCCTGAATTTCTTTTGTCAATATCGCAAAGCTGAGAACTCTGTCTTATGCTAAGAGCATCAAGCTGTAAAAAGTCCTTATCCATCCGCTCATTGTTTCTAATATTCGCTTCAAGCATAAACTGGAATTTATAGCCCTGATTATTCAAAGCAGCAGGATCATACACTTCAACAAGAACAGGAAAACTAATGTCGTAGAGGAAAGTGTAGCGTTGAATTCCTAAAACAGGAAGCAGCTCAGTGCCCACAGATTCTGGAGTGCAGAGTTCACCATCACAATTAAGATTAAAGTAGATATCCCACCAATCAAGATAGCTGTAGAACACCTTAAAATCCTCTGCATCAGGACTTGCTGGAATCAACATCCCTTGATTATACATGGCCTCCCTTCGAGGCTCGCCAATAATAGTCACAGGATTGTGATTGATAGTGTTATAGACCCTCAATCCTTGGATATAAACTCCTAGCATGCTTTTTATCAATCCAGCAACCTGGCTCTTAAACCAATGAGTAGTAGAACCAAATTCAAATGTCACTCCTGACCTTGGAGGCAACATATTTTCATCCACAGAGGAAAAAGCAACAAGCAGATTAAGAACTGATTTTTCAATATACTGCTGATCCATCTGGATAGTTGTAAGACTAGTGGCCTGCTCAAACATCTTCTTCATATTCACAGGAATTCTGACAAAAAATTCATCTAAGCTGGTTGTTCCGTCTTTAATCACTTCGATTGGATAATTTACAACAAAAAGAACATCTGAAGAAGTGACTGTTGTAGTGGTATCTACCTCGCCAACCTCCTTGATTTCAAATCCTGCATCTATTAATGGACCAAAATTAGTAAGGCAATCAGGCAAGTTCTCATTAACATAGGTATCTAGTTGACCCTCAATGCTTGGTTCTCCATCCCCTCTGTAGAGACTAGGCCGTTTTGAATCAAAGTTACAATTTGCCTCGCAACTATTGTCGCTTTCCAAGTAATACCAATAAGGAACCATGGTTCCTGAACCAGGAGGATGCTCGACTAACTCAGATTCTGTTGATTTGTCTGCAAAAAATAAGCCAGCCTTCTCAACATCAATATAACCGCCTTGCAATCCAAGCACCTGCAAGCCCTCTGTAGCTACATGGATAATGCAATTATCAATAAAATTGCTAATAGGTTGAAACTCAACAGGAACATCTACAACTTTTGACTGGACATCACGATCTGATGTACTTTTATCAGAAAGAGTGAAGAATATCAAAGCCCCTGCCACAATGATTACACCAAGTACTAAAAACAGGCTAAGCTGCCCCTTCCTCTCCAAATTATGGCTTTTTCTCATTCTTATATCCAAGTTTTATTAATTTCTCAATGTAATTAGAAAGCTTCATAGTACGTTCATCGCATTCTTTATCTAATAAATCAACGAGAGAAATATCTAATGTAATACTTACCCTTTTCTTGGTCACTTCTCCCTTAGGCATCTTTGTGGTTAATCTGATCTTATTTTAGGCTAAATAAGAGTAAATGAGACTGAATCCAGCATCTAGGGGTGCTAAATCCAGCCTCAGGCATTTGGCGAAAAAACAAAAAAACATGAATCTGGGAAACAGAAATACATACTTAAAAGTAGGATTTATCTGATTTATACTACAAGTATTTTTAATCTTATTTATCATTTTTATAGTATAAATCATACTTTTTAGAATAAGGATATATAAATGTTGCGTTAAAATCCAGTGAAAATTGGATTACAGAAAGCTACTTTTTTAAATCCTTAAAGATTTTCTCAAAATCTTTATATCCTGCCTTTCTTCCAAAAACACCTAAAATCGTAACATGCTCAGAATCTGGCATAAAAACAGCGTACATGAGACGAGAATATTGTTGATTTAATGAAACCTTCACCTTAAATACAAACTTGTATCCTTCATGCTTGGGAAATCGAAAAGGATTCTTTTTAATCAGATTCACCTTGTCTTGAATGACAGCCCTAGTTTTTTCATCATAACCATTCCATTGCTTGAGAAAGAAATGAGTGAACTTCAGATTAAATCTTAAGCCCATGCTTTTTCATCTCCTTTTCAGATAATAACAAACCTTCTGATTCAGCTTTTTGAAGGAGCAAAAATAGCTTTCGTTCATCCTCAGTTAATATGGCATCTTTCATTTGGAAATCTGCAAGCTCTTTCCTTAATCCTTCTCGTACTAATTCAGAAAAGTTTGCAAAATATCCCTGCTCTACAAGTTCTTGTGACTTATTAAATAATGCTTCAGGTATATTTACATTAATGCGTGTGTTCATTATACATCACCTTGATGTATAAATAGTGTATTAGTTTATAAAGCTTGTTATTTTTAAGCAACAATTCAAAATGAATCACTTTTTCCAAAAAGGGGGAGGCTCTACCAAAAAAAGTAGTATTCACAAATAGCAAAAAATAGATCTGAGGTTGGGGCGGGCCCTCATGACAAGGTAGCATGTTGGGTGGCATATGCTCCAAAAACAAGAGGCATTTTAAATAGGGCCTATATTGAAGAAAAAACTATCCAGCTACAACTTCTTTATCCTTTCAGCAGCTTCCTTACATTCCTTGATTGTAGGAACTAAAGCAAACCGCACATATTCTTCACCAGGATTAACACCATCTACCTCTTGTGACAGAGCAACTCCTGGCGTAACAACTAAAGAAAACTTCTTATCAAGCAATTTCTTAGCGAAATCAAGGCTATTCATCCCTTTTTTCAGCTTCTGCCAAATATATATCGATGCCTTAGGAGAACAATCAGGAAAACCAGCCTCTTTCAAAGCATTGCAGATAAGATTTCTTTTTGATTTATAGAGGGTATTAAACTCCTCAACATGCTTTTTATCTGAAAGCGCAGCAACAGCAGCATCCTGGATAAAAGTAGCAGTCCCAGAGTCAATATTTGTCTTTAATTTCTTAAAAGCTGAGATAATCCTCTCGTCACCCATCATCCAACCTACTCTGTAGCCAGTCATAGCACTTCTTTTAGATAATGAATGTGAAGCAACAATCCCTTCCCTATCCAATTCCAATATACTAATTGGCTTTTCCTCAAAATAATTATCAGCATATGCTTCATCTGAACAGATAATAATGTTGTTATCATGTGCAAAATCTATTGCTTCCTTGTAAAATTCCTTGGTAGCCACTTGAGCAGTAGGATTATTAGGATAGTTCAACCACAAAATCTTAGCTTTCTTCCTAACCTCATCAGGCACTGCACTTAAATCAGGAAAAAAGTTATTCTCTTCTGTGAGGTTCATAAAATGCGGCTTTCCCTCTGCAAATAAGGTTCCTCGCTCCCATGGAGGATAGCCAGGATTTGGAATTAAAACATAATCTCCAGGATTAACAAAAGCCTCTGGAAAGTTGAATAATGCTTCTTTACTTCCTAGAGTAGAACAAATTTCCTTTTCAGGATCCAAACTAACCCTAAATCTATCATCACAATAAGCAGCTATCTCCTTTCTAAAGTCAATATCCCCTACATAATTGGGATACCCATAGTCTTTTCTCTTATCAATAGCTCTTTTACAATAATTTCGAATAACACCAGAAGTTGGCTCTTTAGGATCTCCTACTCCAAAGTCTATCACAGGAGCTCCTGATTTCTTCAATTCATCCACTTTTTTGTCAATCTCTGCGAATGCATACGCAGGCAGTGACTTGATTCTCTTGCTTAGTTCCACCTTCATTTTCACACCTAAGAAGGGATAAGTTCTGCATAATTTATAAAGGTTTGGGAGAATCCAAAGGTTTATGTCAACTCTGACCTGTTTGCCCACCTTGGCCACCAAATTGCCTCACTAGCTTTTGTTTCTGTCCAAGCTCTGCTTGGATCAATTCTTCTCCCCCTTACCCTGGTATGGGGGAGAAGAATTGAGTCTGAAAGACCAGAAACAAAAGCTCACTTTAATCTCAATATTGGAGAGCAGCCGAGATTTACGCCAAAATATTCTGTGTTTCAAAGAGTAAACTTTTTAAATCAGACAATACCTTTCCTGATTATGGCAGATCAAGGAGGCAATTATATTATGGTACCCTTTGGGGCACCTGGATATAGGGGCAGATCTGGGGAAGGAGAACCACCAAATGCAATGAATGAGGTTCTAGATAATATGCCCACAGTTGAAAAACCTTCAGGAATTGGACTGGGATATGTACGAAGAATGATGTCAATCAGTGGTAACATAGAACTGACCGTAGATCCAACAAAAAAAGATCATCCTACAGATTCTAGAGATGACAGTAGCAATAAAAAATTTAGAGATGTGTTTAGAAACCGTTAACCCTTCCATTCTCCTTCGAAAACTATCTCAGCAGGACCAGTCATATAGACATGGTTATCCTTCTCATTCCATTCAATATCCAAATCTCCACCAATAAGGTGCACCGTAACTCTCCTGCCTGATTTCTTATTCAAAACACTAGCAACAGCTGCTGCACAGGCACCTGTTCCGCAAGCAAGTGTTACTCCTGAACCTCTCTCCCAGACCTGCATCCCTAATTCCTTATCATTAATAATCTCGATAAACTCTACATTAGTCTTTTTAGGAAATAATGGATGATTCTCAATAGCACTCCCAACATCAGCAACATCAAAATTAAAGCTCTCCACAAATACAACAGCATGAGGATTACCCATACTAACAGTTGTTATATGGTAGCATTTATTATCAACCTCTAGAGGAAAATCAACTAGCTGCCCTTTCTCAGTTGTAGGTATTTTAGCAGCATCTAAAATAGGCTCTCCCATATCAACCTTTACTTTATCCTTAAGAATAGTGGGTTTAATGATCCCTGCCAAAGTTTCTACAGTGATCTCCTTTTTATCAGTCAATCCTTTCTCATGAACATACTTTGCAAATCCTCTTATGCCATTGCCGCACATCTCTGCCTCAGATCCATCAGCATTAAAGATCCTCATCTTAAAATCAGCTTTTTTTGAAGGCAAAATAAGAATAATTCCATCACTCCCAATCCCGAAGTGCCTTTTAGACATCTTTCTAGCTAAATCAGGCAGTGTTTTCTCCACTAACTTCTCCTCAAAACCATTGATGAAGATATAGTCATTCCCTATTCCGTGTATTTTTACGAATTTCATTGTTAAATCCTCTGTCCTTGTATCAAATATTCAAAACTCTCTCTTTCTCTAATAATTGAAGCCTTCCCACTTTTAACAAGCACTTCAGCAGGCCTTGGTTGGACATTATAATTAGAGCTCATTGTATAGCCATACGCACCAGCGCAGCAAAGAGCCAGTACATCCCCTTCTTTGATCTTAGATATTTCCCGAGGAACAGGACCTTCCATGTCTCTTGTAAACAGATCAGTGCTTTCACAGATATTACCTGCTACAACAATCTCCTCAGTCTTCCCATCAGTATTTGAAGCATTAATAATCTCATGATACGCACCGTAAAGAGCAGGTCTCATCATGTGATGCATCCCCGTATCTACTGCTGCAAATTTGTATTTCGGAGTTTCTTTTAGCGTATTAACAGTCATTAAAAAAACTCCTGCCTCAGCTACAAAGTATCTTCCATTTTCAAACATCATGGTAAGATCCTTGCCATATTTTTTGCAAAA
>JASMFX010000098.1 GCA_030751555.1 Candidatus Woesearchaeota archaeon
GGACTGAAATTAAAACACACCCATGAGGTAGACTCACTAAATGATTTCCTCCAAACAGGAACTCCCAATCTCATGGCTTACCAAGGTTGTGATAGATCAAAGCATGGTTTTGGATTAGAACAAGCCCAAAAAGAAAAAATCAGGCAATATGCTGAGAAAAACCTAAAGTAAGGCTAATGCCAAATTAGAATTTTATAATTTTTTTTACTTCTTCTTTTACCCTATCCTCATAATCAGTAACCCTCTCACCATCTAATTTATCATTACTCAAAACATCCATTAAATCGCGAACAAGCTTTGCTTCATCACCATCAATCTTAATCTGCCCTAAATGCTCCTTAATCAACTTCTCTTCAATCTCTTCAACATTACCCTTCTCAACACTAATCGCTTCGAACTCCTTTGTAGCCAATTTATTGATATTCTTCATGACAAAAAAAGCGCCTTTATCATAAAGCTCCTGAAAAATCTCCTTAAAATGAATATCACTTGCTTTACCAAGACTAAGCGTACCAGCCAACCGCAAAGTGATGATAGCATCATTTACCACAACATTCCCTAACTTCTCTTTCAACTCTTTTTCTACCTTTTCTGCACTCTTTCCATCACATCCTAGTTCAACACACTCCACTTTCTTAATCTCAATATCGATCCTTTCAGTTTTCCAATTCTCAACAATAAAAAAACCACCCTTTCGCAGCTTCTCTAATTCATCAATACTATTAGGAAACAAAGGACCTGGATAGACAATCTTGCCGAAACCCTCTACCTCTTTTTCTTCAACAATATGCACATGCCCTCCAGCATAGTAATTAAACCCCTTGGGCAAAAGAGACAATGGGCTGCTATCAACTTTCTCCATCTCTTTAGTCTTAAACTCTGTTAATAAGTTGTGAAACATGAATATCTTATCCCCCTCTTCCTCCTCCAACGGTTTGCGCAGCAATTCCTCATAGATATTCCTGTCAAGCCCACTCCTTTTCCCTAAAATTCCCGTAATTTTAACACCACTCGTCTTATCGAGGGCAAACTTCAGCTTTAACTTCCCATCAACCTCTTCCCCTTTAGAAACATTAACAAACAATCCAGCCTTCTCCAACACCTCAAGCATGGTTTTTCCACTCGGACTATAATCATGACTCCCTGCAATTAAATAAATAGGAATCCCAACATCTTGCAGTTTTTTAAACTCCTCAACCACTAAACTCAACCCTTCAATGCTAGGCAAAGCAGTATTAAACAAATCCCCTGCAATCAGAACAAAGTTTACACTCCTCTCCATACAAATCTTCATGGCACGACGAAAAGCTTCATAACCAAGCTCTCTTAGTTTAGGATCTCTCCATCCACCTATATGACAATCAGCGATATGAGCAAACTTCATAGAAAGAGGTAATACTTCATTGTTTTTAATGTTTTAGGTAAATCATCACTAGATTTCCAAAAAATAAAACTAGTTTCTAATACCTACTTCATCCTTATACAGTCTCTCAAAAAGAGTATACACTCCTCCTGATACCTTATGACGAATTTTATCATCAAAAGAAAAAGTCCTTCTATACAATGGAAAAGTATACCCCCTAACAATTTCATGAACGACCTCCTGAGAAGGAAGTGGATACACAGCGCTCATCTCCCTAATCGTTGATTTAGCCTCAACAGATTCAGACTTAAACTCATCTTTACCGATCATACCAAACTTTTTCATCACAACTAAATCACAGAGAAAACTAACCATAATGTTCACAGCTTCACTAGGAGGTGTTCGCATTCTACAACCACATAACGGGAATCCACATATTTAAACTTTATGGTGGCATACTAACATGTTTATTCAAGACTTGGCAACCCTCTCATTAATCAACTAATCTCAACCCCACCAAAATCCTTCTTAACCAAAGGCTTTTTCCCAACCTTAACAAACTCCTCAAAAAGAGGAATCTTCAAAGGCGTTGCAAACTTCACAAAGTTACTCGAAACAATAGCCTCTCCCTTATCCAAACTACTGATATTTCGATCATCATCTGATAGATCCTGAGCAGAAGATTCAATAATCGCTTGTCTCTCTGGCTTCATCTCAATCCCCAATATTATTTTAGTATTCATATTCGCAAGTATATCTCGAGGTATGAGCGAAGGTAACTGAGTAATCGCCATCAAGCCAACCTTAAACTTCCTCCCTTCCCGAGCAATCGTTTTAAATATGTTCGAACCACGTTCCAGCACCTCTTTTCCTAATACACGAGGAGCTTCCTCTAGCACAACACTAATAACCGGCTTATCCTTCAACACCCCACTAGAGCTATAAAATCTATACTTCCTCAAAATATCAGTAGCAATTAAACTCCCAATTAAAATCTCTACACTCCCTTCAAAATGCGAAGTATCAATAATAACACATTTTCCATTCTCCAATTCAGAGCAAATATCAGAAATAACAGTTTCTCCTGCTTGAGTATCAAAAATCCCATTACAAACAAGTGCATCATCCTTAACATCCAGATCAAGCAGCTGCAACAGCCTCCTCCTTACCACATTCAATGTCCCCTCAACATATTTCTCCCTCTCAGAAAGCTCATCCTCCATTACAAGTGACTTAATCCAATCCTCTCCATATTTTTTCCAATAAGAATAAAGTGCCTGTATCTGAGGATCACTCCACTCCACAACCCCACTAAAATGCAAAGGTGTTATTTTTTTCAAATTAATCTTCAGGGTTTTCCCACCAGGAGGAACATCCTTAGGCGTATAGTAAACTACTTTTTCCTTTGTAGCATGATCCTTCATCCCAACTCCATTCCTGCCATAATATTCATCATGAGGATCCAAAACCAAAACTCCACAATAATCCTTATCAATAGAATCCCATAGCATGGTTTTAACTAAATTACTCTTCCCACGCCCAGTCGTAGCTGGAATTAAGATATGATGAGAAAAAACCTCTTTGCCATCTAAAAACAAATCAACATCCAAAGCCTTGCTTCCACTCCGAAGCTTGCCAATAAACAAGGGATTTTGAGGCTTTGTAATAAAATTTAAATCATCCTTCAAAACCCCACGTAACTCAGAAAATAATTTGGGCATACTCTTACATGCAAATGCACTTCCTTCATCAATGCTAACCATGCCTTTAAGGGTAGCAAGCGTATAGGTCCTCAACTCCTTATCCATTAAAAACAATTCACTACCTTGCTCCATCTTCATTCCAGAATACAATTCCAGACTCTGTTCTGACATTTGAGCTCCAAACTCAACATCAGTAACCTGCATCAAAATCTTTTCCTTACCTTCTGCAATAAGAATCTCCCCCATCTCAATCTTCTCATCAGCTTTAACTCTGGCTTTTATCTTGCCATAACCTCCAGAAACAATTTGACCTTTAATCATAAAAACAAGTACATCATCAAGATATTTAAAGATTTATATGCTCAAGAAGATGCTGTGTTCCACATCACATTAAAGAACTTATCATAAGAGTCAGCAGCAACCTTATTATGTATCAGTATCCCAATAGGTTTCTCAGTCCAAATAATAATCCCCACCATATCATTCCTAATGATGGTCTCAGTGAGGGGCTCAAAACCTGCCTTCGTATACTTAACTTCGCATTTACCATATCTAATCTCAGCTTTCCACAATCGAAGAGACTCATTAAACATCAGCTTAGCCTTAATTCCTTTCTCTGCACGCCTTTTATGATACCGAACCCACCATGACTCTCCCAACATCAGAGATTCAGACGTAGATCCAAAGGTATGATGCTCACTCCCTCCAGCCTCTAATAGTTCCAAGAGCAATTCTTTAACACCTCTGATATTCCTAAACGTTACTACTTCTGGCTTTTCCTGAGCAGTTTCCTGTTTCAGCAGCATCTCTGGTAGTATTTTCTCAAACCTCTCCTTTTTCTCATCAATAAATTCAATAATATGACGAGGATTAGCTGCCTGATAGTGTTTTCTCGTACCCTCTTTCACATATGAAACAAATCCCTTATCCACAAGTTTATTGAGGGTCATGAACACCACAGAGCTCTGCAACCCTGATTTCTCCAATACAGGACCAGCAGTACTCGTCCCTAACTCAAGCAGAGCCATATACACCTTTATCTCAGCATTCGTAAGCCCAATATCCTCTAGTATCTGATTGTCCATCTACCATAAAAACCCTTCTGAGTATATAAATCTTACTTATACTCCTCCAAATTTGGAGAAGGATAATATAAATAGCTTCTAGCCCATTGAATACCTAAAGAAATCAACCCAAAATGACAATCGAAAACTACTTACAAAAAACCATATTAATGGACCTCTGGGGAGTAGCCCTAGACCAAGAAAAAGCAGGTAAGGTTATGGTAGATGCGTATAGACTCCAAGCTCATACAAATAATATTCCTCAAGAAACAATTGAAGAAACTATTCAAGATTATCAACTAGTATTAAAGAACGATAAATCAGTTGCAGACAGAAAAGGAGAGATTGTTGATACTCTTCAAGAACTAGCTGAAGAATATATAGAAAAAGCTGATGACCCTAGAATAAGACAGGATCTTGAAGATTCTCTCTACCAAGATTTCATTAATGTTACAGAACATGCTCAAGAAGAGGGATACAATATTGCAATATTTACTACAAGAAAAGCAGAGTGGATTAGAGATTATATAGATAATCTTGGAACTATTTACGATGCTCAAGATGGTAAAACAGTAGATAGAATCGAAGAAATAATTACTCAAGAAGAAGCAGATGGTAAAACAGTAGTTTCATTCACAGAAGACGCAGACAAGGCACTAAAAGCCGCTAAAGACACAGACATCCCTAACCTTATCTACCTTAACAGAGGAGATAACGGAATGACAAGAGAAGAATGCGAAGAACAAGGCATAATCTACGCTGAAACCCTAGACGACGTCTATGAAAGTCTTGTTGACAACTACACAGAAGAATTTGAATCATCTGAATCACATAGTGAAATCAATCAAGAAGCAGAGGCAGCAGAAAATGAGTAAATGGCAGCAAAGATGGGGAGGAGCATACACCTTTCTTTCATGTAGCTACTGGGGTCCCGAATACTTTCATACCATAAAAAAAGTATTAGGAAAACCATTGACTCCAACAGTATTTATCCACAAGAAGGGCAGTGTATCATTCCACATCCCAAAGGAGGCTCTTGACAACATAGGACACTACTTTGTCAACGCAGTAAAACAAGAACCATCTCTTGTGAACAAGTATCTGGATCGTATTCAAGATAACGCTAAAATCCTCTACAAGCTTATGGATAAATATCATGGCAAAATCCTAACCCCCAAGCAATATGAAGAATATATTACCTACTATAATAGGCATCTTCCCCTTCAGGTATTCATGAAGAAAACACTGGAGTATCTACCTCCAGATATGTTAGAAAAACTTTCACCTAAATTCAAAGAAGCCAGATTTTACGCCGAGCCAGTATATAGCAGAACTGAAAAATTCTTCAGAGCATTAGCAGCCTCTATCGGAAGAAAGGAGAATATAGATCCTCAATTGCCTACCTGTCTAACCAGATTAGAACTAGAGAACTACCTAGAAAATGGAATGCTCCCCCAAATTGATATATTAAAGGAAAGATTCAATAGCAGTGTCTTACATAGTGAAGAGGGAAACCTAGAGATTCTGACAGGAAACAATGCAGCAAAATTAGAAAACACAATCTTTGAGGTAAATGCATCAGATCAAGTGAGTGGTAAATCTGCCCATCCTGGTAAGGTAAAAGGAAAAGTCAAAATCATGTTAGATCCCTATGGAAAAGATGATTTTCAAAAAGGTGACATCTTAGTAACAGGAATGACAAACCCAGATTTTCTCCCTATCATGGAAAAAGCCTCTGCAGTCATAACAGACGCAGGAGGTCTTCTATGCCACGCAGCCATCGTTGCAAGAGAAATGAACCTACCTACTGTCATAGGTACTGAAAACGCAACTAAAATCCTAAAAGATGGAGATTTAGTAGAGGTTGATGCTGAGAAGGGAATAGTAAAAAAACTCACTTAATCCTTTTCTCATGAACAGCCAAGTATCTCCTAAAAAAATATGCCATAAATCCCTCTTCTCCTCTCTGCAAAGCTTTATAATAAGAATTTCTCTTCTTGTATTCAATAATAAGCATAGGATATCCAGTATGCCAAAGTATATAGTTCATCAGTAACCTTCCTATCCTTCCATTTCCATCTCCAAACGGATGCACACTCTCAAATTTAAAATGTGCTCGGGCAGCTAATTCTACTGAATGCAGCTTACTTTTAGAAATAAACCTAATCAAATCACTCATCAATTTAGAAACATCCTGCCAGTCAGGAGCAACATAGCTGCCTACTCGCACCAAGTAATCTCGATACTTTCCTGCTATCCCTAATTTTGTCTCTCCAAAAACTTTCTGATGCCACTTTAAAAGCAAGTCTTGAGATATTTTATCCTTTTTCTCGAGCATCTCCAATAATATTTTACTATGTGCTTCTGTTTCCTTAACATCATATAAGGGTTTATGAGGAGCTACCTTATCATGAATAATAGTTCTTGCCTCCTCGAGAGTTATGGTTGAGCCTTCAATAGCATTTGTGTTGTAGGTAAAAGCAATTGATAGTTCCTCTAATTCTTGTTGTCTTACAGATGCAGGGATCCTTTTCCATTCCTTTTGAAAATGATTTTTTATCTGCTCAAACTTTCCGTAAATCTCTCCTTGCTCTTCTCTAAAGAAACTCTGCTTTAACTCATTGATATTTTTTGGAATCTCTTTTCCTAGATATTTTTCTTTAGTTATTATTTTTCCTCTACTTCGATAAGAATACTGTAAGTAATAGTAATCCTTCTTCCCCTTCTTTCTCTTCAAAACTCTCATAAAAAGATTACCATTACAAAGTATTTAAATCTTTCCTTTTTATCCAAAATGTAATGGTAATCAAGTCGCAGCAATCCCCCAAAAAGTATCAAAATATTTCTTAAAGCCTTCTACTGCTTCCTTACTCTCAATTAAAAAAGCCTTAGGATCCTCTGTCCAGAGAACAATAATAGCTGTTTGCCTATAAAAAACAATAATCATCTTTGACATAAGGTATTGAGGCAAATACCGAATCTCAGAATTTGCATAAGTAGGCTTCTCTAACTTTCCCTTAATATCCTCATTAGCCAACATCTTCACCTTAATTCCTTTCTGAGCTCTCCTAGTATGATGTTTATGATAAAACGGCCTAGATCCAATCTTTGGTCCATAGGCAGCTCCTAAGACATAGTATGTATCTCCTTTCTTCAACTCATCCAAAATATTGGAAAAAAGGTTAGTAATCCCTTTAAACCCATCATATACAGTTGCCTCTGTTTTCTGGCCAGAAAGCTTTCTCTCCATCTCCAATTGAGGAATCAAACTCTCAACTAAAACCCTCTTTTCCTTCATCACTTTCTCACGATCATCCAAATATTGGAGCACACGCTGAGGCTCCATAGCATTGTAAAACTTCACTCTCCCAACAACAACATGTCCTGCCAACCCTTTTTTTGATAATCTATCAAGGATCTTATACACTTTAGAACTACTCACACCTGCATTTGCAGCAAGCGCACCAGTCTTCGTAGCACCTAACCGTAACAAAGCCAGATACACCTTTGTCTCTCCCTCTGAAAGTCCAATGTCTTGCAATATCTTCATATCCATAAAATAAGAAAACCCTTTCAAATATATAAACCTTCCTACTACGACCCCCTAGGGGGACAATAATTATTATAAACAAAATAAAACTCTCTTCATAGGGGTAAAAATGTCAAAACAAGATTATAAAAACATAGAATATCCATTAAACCCAGAAAGTCGTAGAGCAGAGGTTTTTAGCAAGTTAGAAGAAGAATTAAGAAAAAAGAATATCTCTCAAGATGCAATTAGGGATACTGAAGAAAAAACTGCTTCTTATCTAGAATCTTTGCAAGAAAGGCTAGATTTTGACTTATCAATTTCTCTAAAAAGATTTTTTGACGCTAGAAGGTAAAAAATGACCATTTACAATCAAAACCAAGAAAAAAATACAGTGATCATATCTTTGAGAAGACATAGCTACAATGATCAAGGCATATTGAATGAAAAAGGCATACAAGCAGCAAGAGAAACAGGCAATCAAATTAAAAACTTCGATGGAATTATCAAATATGAAAGCTCCCTAAGCCAAAGAGCTCAGGAAACTGCAAAATACATAGCTGAAGGAGCAGAAGCAGGCCAATTCTCATGTAGCACTGACTCTAGATTGTATCCATTTACTCAAAAAGATGAGCAGGGTATAAAGGATCGAGTGAAAACTGAGGGAAGGGAAACCTTTCTTGATAATCTCATCAACAGGAAAACTGATTACCACGATACCCTATATGCTACTGCATCACAATCAGTCTTAAGTTATCTGAATGACCTTGTTACTGATAATCCTCCACAGGTAAACAAAAGAATAGAGTGCATCTCGCATGACTTTGTTCTCCACTCTAGTTTAATCGAGATTTTAGAGAGAAACGGAATATCTATCGATCATATAATCCAACTTGGAGGCCCAAGCAAAGAAATGGTTAAAAAGACTTCCAGGACCATTTACCCTTATTCTTCAACTGAAAAATGAATCTATTGTAACTTCATCTGTAAATCCAGGAATACATTCAATCGGAGTGAGAATTCCAGATCATTGGATAAAAGATATTGTCAAAGAACTAAAAATTCCCATCATTTCCACTTCTGTGAATAAAGCAGGAGATGAATTTATGACTTCTTCTGAAACAATCGATACAGATATCCAATCTAAGGTTGAATTTGTAATCAGTGATGGAGAAAAAACAGGAAATCCTTCTACCTTAGTTGATTTAACTTCAGCAATTGCAAAAGTGACACAACGGTAACATTTTAATACTACAATTACTTCTACATCTCAATGACAAAAAAAGAATCTCCGAAGAGAGAAAGAAAACTTAAGATTCTTGCAGCAGGAGATATCCATGGAGATACATCCCTAGCAGAGAAACTAGCAAAACAAGCAGAAAAAGAAAAAGTAGACTTAGTCATCCTCTGCGGAGACCTCACTCAATTTGAAGAATCAACAGACAATATTGTGGGCCCTTTCAAAAAAAGAAATGAAAAAGTCCTCTTAATTCCTGGAAATCATGAAACAGTTGCAACAGCTGACTTTTTAGCACAATTATATGATGTTAAAAATATTCACGGTTACAGTGTAAAATACAGAGAAGTCGGCATCTTTGGAGCAGGCGGAGCAAACATTGGATTATTCCAATTAGATGAAGATGAAATATTTGATCTTCTAAAGGTAGGCCATGACAAAATTGACTACCTGAAAAAGAAAATAATGGTAACACACGTCCATCCATCAGGAACA
>JASMFX010000099.1 GCA_030751555.1 Candidatus Woesearchaeota archaeon
GTGGTTCTTGAGCATGCTCACAGTGTCACATCAATTATATTAATAGTGTGACCCTGTGACATATTTTAAAGCCACCTTCGGTGGCTTTAAGGGCCTCATCGGCCCCAGCATCACCACTAACACAGTTAATGTTACTTAACCTGCTGTAGCCAACATTTAAAAACTTGGAGATTTATCCAGTTTCTATGATATCTCTAGGAATTGAATCAACTGCGCATACCTTTGGAGCAGGGATTGTGGATCACACTGGTAAAATATTAGCGAATGAAAAGGATAGTTTTACAACTCAACATGGAGGGATAGTTCCTGTTAAGGCTGGAGAGCATCATATCAGGACATGTGACACTGTAGTAAGGAAAGCCCTTAAAAAAGCAATGATTTCTATCGATGAGGTGGATCTTATTAGTTTTTCACAAAGTCCTGGGATTGGAAACTGCCTCAGAGTTGGAGCGATTACTGCCAGGAGTTTAGCAGTGATTTATGATAAACCAATAATTGGGGTTAATCATGCTATTGCGCATCTTGAGATTGGGAGAAAACTTTGCAAATGCAAGGATCCTGTGATGCTATATGCCTCAGGGGCAAATACTCAAGTTATTGCTTATGAAGGTAAAAAATATAGAATTTTTGGTGAAACACTGGACAATGGAGTGGGTAATTTTATTGATGCGTTTGCCAGAGAGATGGGTTTGGGATTTCCTGGAGGGCCTAAGGTTTATGAGATGGCACTGAAAGGTAAGAAATATATTGAACTGCCTTACATTGTCAAAGGAATGGATGTGAGCTTTGGTGGCTTGCTCACTAATCTCAAGCAAAAACTTAGATCTGGCAAGTTTAATAAGGATGATCTTGCCTATTCTCTTCAGGAGACTGTCTATGCAATGCTTGTGGAGGTTAGCGAGAGAGCAATGGCGCATACAGGGAAAAGTGAATTGCTTTTAGGAGGGGGTGTTGCGTGCAATAAGCGCCTCCAGGAGATGTGTGAAGCAATGTGTAATGAGAGGGGTGCAAAGATGTTTGTCCCTGCAAATGAATTTTTAGTGGATAATGGCGCTATGATAGCTTGGTTGGGAATTTTGCAGTATAAATCTGGAGAAAGGATGGAATTGGATGATGCTGTGATTAAGCCCTATGTGAGAACAGATGAAGTAGAGGTGGGTTGGAGATGAGTCGGAGCAGGAGTACTGAGAATCCTGAGACATTGGACATTAGTGAACTTACAACTAAAGAGGTTGCAAAGTATCTCTCTATGCCACGAGATAATGGATTTAAATGGATGAGGTGCCTTGCTCCTGGCCATTATGGGAATCATTTGATCTACACAAAAGCAGGATTTAGATATTGTAAAGTAGGCAGAAGAAAGGTAAGGACCAAAAGACAAGGAAAAGAAGCTGATACTAGAGGTGGTTTAGATTATTATCCTGAAGGTCATTTTAGTCCTGGCCACGCAACCTATGATGATTTGTAGAAAACCTTACATCCCATGGCTCTCTTCAAACTGTTTTTCAAGCTTTGGTGAGAGGGGCTCATAGATTAACCCGCAGTCTTTGCAGATAATCTGATTTTCAGATTTTTTCTTGACAATATTGCCTGAAGCGCAATCCGGACATTCATCAATGTTCTCTATTTTTATTGACATGTTTTACATTAGCAGCGATCCCTTTAAAAAATTAACTATTGGGAATGAGTAGTTTTACGAATCTCGACCTTGCTCTATAGAATTTATAAAACTATTTTTTCGAGATCTTTTTCAGGATATTTTGTTTTCCCTTCCAATCCAGAGCTTCTTTAAGAACTTCAGTGATATTGTCAACTGGGACAATCTTTATCTTCTTGAGATTCTTTGGAGGGATGACAATGTCTTGGACATTTGACTTTGGTATCATTACTGTATGGAGACCTGCTTCTATTGCAGCCTCAATCTTAGCAGTAACCCCTCCAATAGGCAATACCTCTCCTCGAACAGATAATGATCCTGTCATGGCAATGTTTTGCTTGATAGGAACGTTTTTAAGAGCTGATATGACTGTTGTTGCAACTGCAATCGATGCTGAATCACCTTCAACACCTTCATAGGTTTGCAGAAACTGGACATAAATATCGTATTTTTCCTTTATATCATCTCCGAAGTATTTCTTTATGATGGCAGAGACATTTTTTACAGCTTCTTTTGCTATCTCTCCAAGCTTCCCAGTAGCAACAATCTCCTTTTCCTTGCCTCCTGGTGTAACTGCGGATTCAATTGGAAGGATGATTCCTGATAATGAGCCTTCTGTTCCTATAACTGCCAAGCCATTGACTCGTCCAACTGCTTTGCCCTCGGTGACAATGACTTCATATTCCTTTTTTCTCTCTATGTATTTATCTGCTAGTTGTTTTTCGAGAGGCCTTGCTATTTTTTTAGCTCCTTGTATGTGCTCTTTTTTAACAAGCTTTGCCTTTTGACCTAATGCCAAGTCTCCTGATGCCCTTACTAAGCCTCCTAACTCTCTTAAACGTAGTGTAAGATGATCCTTTCGATTAGCCATTTTTTTCGCTTCTTCGATAATCGCTATCACTGCCTCCTTGCTAAAAGGAGGAATTTTCCCATCCTTTTTTATTTCTTGGGCAACGAAAAGTGCGATTTTCATCCTGTTTTCAGGGGTGTCTTTCATAGTATCCTTCATATACACCTCATAGCCATAGCCTCTGATTCTGGATCTCAATGCTGGATGCATATTTTTTACAGTTTCCAGGTTTCCAGCTGCAATAAGAATAAACTTACAGGGAACTGGCTCGGTTCTTACCATTGCTCCTGCTGATCTTTCAGACTGGCCAGTGATTGGATACTTGCCTTCCTGCAAAGCAGTAAGAAGCTCTTGTTGAGTGTGTGGTTGAAGGGTTGCTATCTCATCGACAAAAAGAACACCCATATCTGCTTTGTGCATCATTCCAGCTACAACTCTTTCGTGTGCAGGAGTTCCTAATCCTCCGCTTTGGAATGGATCATGAAGCACATCGCCTAACAACGCTCCTGCGTGAGCTCCTGTTGCGTCTAGGAATGGTGCAGTTTTCAGCTTGAAATTATCTACTATGACTTTGGGTACTGGTGAACCTCCGCCTGCCGGGTTTCTTTTTCCTAGATTAAGGAATAGGATGAAGGATGCTAAGAACATCATACCCCCAAGGAAGAGGGCTGCGAAAATAATATCTGATTGGTAATAAGAGCGTGCCCACCAGGGAGCGATCATTGCAATTACAAGGAGGACAAACATGATGAGGTTTTGGTTTTTGAACATTGCTGAGCTCTGGAGTTTTGCTCGTGCAACAAGTTCTCTTCCTTTACCTCCAGGCACTGTTCTGATTAAAGGCTGATTCTCATCATTTGGATTTGGAAAAGAAAGTATATCTTTGAGTTTTTCCTTTGGAAGGATTTGTGCTAGAGCAAGGCCTAACATGGATTTTCCAGTGCCAGGTTCCCCTATTAGTAAAACATGCCTTCTTTGCTCTGCTGCTTTGTTGATTACTTCTACAGCATCTTCCTGGCCCACTACCTGATTTATGATAGTATCTGATATTTTTAGTTCTGCTGTTGACTTAAAATTGAGTCCGGCCATGCCTTTTAAATCAGGTTTGTGGTTTATAAAATTTGTGGTTTACTATTCAAGTTCTGTTATCCCGAAACTGGTTAACGACACGAAACTAGTTAACGAATTCGTTCCATACTTCTTGTGGTGTTTTGTAGTGTAGGCTCATGTGGGGTCTTTTG
>JASMFX010000100.1 GCA_030751555.1 Candidatus Woesearchaeota archaeon
AGGAGGTAGCTGCAGGTTGTTAAGATGATTGGAGAGTTTTTTTCATCATTTATTTTAGGATTGTTAACTCCACTTACAGCTGTGTGTGTTTTGCCACTCTATCCTGGCTTTATTGCTTATCTTTCCAATAAATTAGTTGGAGAGGAGTTAGAAGAGGGTAGTAAATTGCCCCTACTTATTGGATGTGTTGTTGTGCTAGGAGTGATTGTTTTTATGCTTTTGTTAGGATTGGTGTTTACGACTATTCTTCAGGTAAGTCTTACAAAAGTCATTAACATTGTATCCCCTATTGCATTTGGGATTTTAGGAATCATTAGCATCTTTCTTTTGTTTAATGTTGACTTTGGGAGGTTTTTGCCAAGAGTCAATGCACCTGTTTTGAAGAATCCTTTACTAAGTGCGTTTGTTTTTGGTTTTTTCTTTGGTGCAATTGTTATTCCTTGCAATCCTGGTTTTATTGCAGCGTTTTTTGCAAGATCGCTTCTGGTTGATAGTGTTGTGAGTAACTTAGTGAATTTTTTAATGTTTGGGCTAGGGATTGGGTTTCCACTTCTTGTTTTAGCTTTGATATCTGGAGCAAAGAGTCAGGCCTTGATTAAATGGTTTACTGATAGGAAAACCTTGATTAATCGCCTAGCTGGAATTATTATGCTGGGGATAAGTTTGTATTACTTGATAATTGTGTTTAGGGTTTTTGGGTGAGATCTTGCCCTAATACTACTTGTAGTGATTAATTAAGACCTCTACTAGCTCATCAAATTTATGCCCTTTATTGAGATGGCCTGCTTGATAGTCTATTTTTCCATCAGTTCTTGCCTTTATTTCCTGTTGATCATCAGAAGAGGTGCACAGTATGAGCAAGGGTTTTGGATTTAACTGAGATACAGCATCAACTACATCATATCCTTCTGTTCCTCTTGCATGCCCTGTGTAATCTAGGTCTGTAACGACAACATCTGCCTCTGGAGCATTCGCTACGACGTCCTCAGGCTTTTTCACGCTTTGAATCGTGGTATCATACCCCAATACCTTGAGCTGTTCTATGATCGTGGGAACATATTCATCTCTCCATGCCATCCCGACATAAGGTTCGAGGAATGAATCATCTCCTACTAAGATATGGAGTGGTTTCATTTTGAAGCGCCCTCTCCTCGATAGTGCATATGAGCCATGAGTTTCAATGATTTTGGCATGTCTCTATGCAATGATATCCTGCCTTTCTCACCCTCTGCGATCGGAGATGCGAATTGAAAATATGCTGCACCGTTGTGAGCTGCGTGGATACCGTCAAAGATCTGATAGACTCCTTCTTGGTTAAGATTGAAAACTAGGTCTGAGTTTTCTTTTACAAGGATTCCTCCGTTTAAAAGATCATGGACGCAGAAGAGGTAGTCTGCTGATTTGTCGTCTGCTCTGTGCCCCTCAAAGTTAGGGGGAATAATCACTTTACCAAAATTACCATGACCATATGCTACTATTCCCTTAGTTATGTTGGCTAGAGTAACACTGTGGTCTCTAGAAGGCCTATCAATGACATGGAGGGATATCTCACTTGGAATAAATAATTGGCCTCTTCCAGCGAGATCCAATACTTTGTCAATTCCTGCTTCTTGAATGATGGAATCTAACATTTTCTCTTCATCGTATCCTATGTAGATTGGATTTTCTTTTTTCATTTTATTCGCCTTCTCCATCGAAAAAATCTTTGTTAATGATTTGGTAATTGTTATTCCAATAATCTAGAGCTTGGGATAACTTTTCTTTCTCCTGTCCTTCTGCGAGATCTCCAAAAACTTCAAGTAATGCTTCACCACCTTCTTTTAGGATGATAGGGCCTCGCCAGATTACACCATCTACAGAACCAGATTTACTTACCTTGTGTAGGTCGACAGATTGAACTACCTGTCCTAGTACTGGTTTGAAATTCTCTAAGTTCTCTTCAACTTGTTGGACCATTTCTTTCTTGTTCATTTTTCTCACCTATCGATTTCACCAGCATATTGCTTCAGTTTAGTTAGGAAATCTTCTTGCTCTGCCCCACTTAGACCAAATGAATTATGTAAATCCTGGAGTTTGCCTACATTTTCTGGCGAAGGATTGTCAATTACATTGTGTTTGAATCGCATGTAATCTAAGACAGGCTGTACACTTGCTCCATGACCCCCATAGATTTTCTGGATGAGCTGGCCCTGTCCAGGGATCTCTAGTTGAGTCCGAGGCCCAAAAGTTAAGGGCACTCCATATTCCAATTCTCTCATCATTTCCTGAGTTTTTTCGTCTAGCATTTTTTTCTCCGCCTCATTCTATGCATTAAGGCAACATCCTATGTACTACCACTAAGTAGGTCGGGTGAATATAACAAAGTTTGGTTCAAAAATTGAGCAAAAATGATAAAATTTATATACTATTTCTAATTTATGCTCAAATATGGTACAAATTACGAAGACAAAACTCGACAAAACAGATAGGAAGATATTGGCAGAATTGGATAAAAACTGCAGGATTCCTACTACGAAGTTAGCGAAGATAGTGAAGAAATCGAGACAGGCAGTGGAGTATAGGATCAATCAATTGGTAAAAAGAGGGATCATAACGAGCTTTAACGCTGCGTTTAATCCTCACAAGATGGGGTATAAAATCTACAAGATCTATCTTAAGCTGAGAAATATTCCTGCCGGGAAAAAGAAGCTTTTTAGGTATTTGAGATCCTCAGGGATTGTCTATTGGATGGGAGAGTTCTCAGGAAGTTGGGATTTGATATTTGCGATATTCGCGAAGAATGACTATGAGTTTTTTGAGTTGAAAAATAATCTTATCTCTCAGTATAATAAGATCCTTGTTGAAGAGAAGGGAGGGATCTTAGTGGATGTTAAGCAGTATGCTAAGATGTATTTTACAGATCAGATTGTAGAGCCTACGATGTTTGCTGGCAGGGTAGAGAACAATGAGCTTGACAAGGTAGATTATGCAGTGTTGGGAGAAGTTGTAAATAATGCGAGGATACCGATCGATAAACTCGCGAAAAAAGTGGGGTCAACTCCAACGATTGTCAGAGGGAAACTAAAGAAATTAGAAGAGAAAGGGATTATCATCCAGTATCGGATCGGGGTAGACTTGAATAAGCTCGGCTTGGAATTGTATAAAGCCATCATAAAGCTCGACACCTATTCTAAAGAGGATGAAAGAAAGCTTTTGGAATATCTGTCGAATCTTCCAAACATTCACTATTTCATTCGCAATATCTGGCAGGTGGAGTCTGAGATAGTTGTGAGCAGCTATCAAGAACATTATGAAATTATTGAAAATCTCAAGAAGGAGTTCCCTAGCGTTATTAGGACTGTGGATTCCTTGCTGATGATAACTGATGAATGGACACCAGGTTTTAGGAACCTTTTGAAGCTGGATGAGTAGTCTGCTGGGTTGGATGAATATCAAAAACTATTCCATCTTTCTCTTTTCAGGAAACATAGCTAATATGCTTTTTTCGTTTGCTTCACAAATTCCTCTTTCAGTAATCAAACCAGTTACAAGTCTTCGAGGGGTTACATCAAAAGCATAATTGGCAGCAGGACTATTTTCAGGAGTTAAGCGCACTTGTTTTACTTCTCCATCAATCCAGCCACGTGCATATCTTACTTCATCGTCTCCTCGCCGTTCTATGGGAATCCCATTAACACCATCTCTCATTTCCCAATCAAAAGTTGATGATGGGAGTGCAACATAGAATGGGATATTATTATCACGCGCAGCTAAAGCTTTAAGATATGTTCCTATTTTGTTTGCCACATCTCCTGTGTAGGTAGTTCGATCTGAACCTACAATACAAAGATCAACTAAACCATGCTGCATGAGATGGCCTCCCGTATTATCTGGGATGATAGTATGAGGTACGCCGTGTTTGCCTAATTCCCATGCAGTTATTCTTGATCCTTGATTTCGGGGTCTTGTTTCATCCACCCAAACATGGACTTTGATTCCTCTATCATGAGCAGCATAGATAGGAGAAGTTGCAGATCCATAATCCACAAAAGCTAACCAACCTGCATTGCAATGGGTAAGAATATTCACAGTATCCCCATTTTTCCTTTGGCTGATTGCCTCGATTAGTGGTAATCCATGAATTCCAATGTTCTTGCAATGATCAGCATCTTCATCTGCAATTTGTTGTGCTGTAAGTTTTGCTAGGGTTATTTTATCTTCTGGTGAGTTCGCAGATTTAATTAGGGATAATTGCCTTTGGACTGCCCAGGATAGATTCACTGCTGTTGGCCTTGTAGCGATTAACTTTTCTGCGCTAGCTTTTAGGTGATCATCAAAGGATTGTTGGTTGGAGGCCTCTAACGCTGCAATATACATTCCATACCCTGCGGTTGCACCAATAAGACCAGCACCTCTTACATGCATGTCTTTTATTGCTACTGCTACTTCATCAACAGTGGCTAAATCTTCAATATCAAGTTTGCCTTCTTCAAAATGTGGTAAATTACGTTGATCAATTATCTGGATAACCTTATCATTATCTTCCTTAATCCAGATACTTGTGTAGTGTGTTCCATCAATATTCATGTTCTATTGGAAATATTTACTTCTTTAAAAAGATTTACCTTCTGGAATCTAACAAACAACGATATTCATAATTTCAATGCATCAAACTTTCTTTTGATGGACCAGCGATACTTATTTAAACCTTTTATGACAGAAAAATAGTATGAAGTGGATCTATCTCTTACTGGTTTTCGGAAGCATTTTTCTAGTTGCGTGTGCGCAGCAGATTTCAACACCTAGTGCAGCAAGTTCTAGCTCTTCAGATAATCAAGAACAAGAATTAGGAGAAATTTCTCCGATTGATAGCAGGGTAATCCAAACAACCTCAGATGGGACAAAGTTTATTGTTAATCCTAGCAAAATAAGAGGTGGAGGTCCTCCAAAAGATGGGATTCCTTCGATTGATAATCCTAAGTATGTGACTGTTGCTGAGGCTGATGAGTGGATACAAGATAATGAATTAGTGTTGGCTATGATCCATAAGGGTGTTAAGAGGGTTTATCCTTTGCAGATTTTGGTATGGCATGAGATTGTGAATGATGTTATTGCTGGAGATCCGATTCTTGTTACGTATTGCCCACTCTGTGGCTCTGGGATTGCTTATGAAGGCCAGATTGATGGGGAAAGGGTTGAGTTTGGAACCTCTGGGAAGTTGTTTAATAGCAATTTGGTTATGTATGATCGGAAAACAGATACTTACTGGCAGCAGATAGATGGCTTGGCAATCGTTGGGGAGTTGACTGGTAGAGAGCTTACTGAGGTTTCTATTGATACTGTTACCTGGAGGGATTGGAAAAAGGTGCATCCAGACTCTGAAGTGCTTTCACAAGATACTGGTCACAGCAGAGCGTATGGAAGAGATCCATATGGGAGCTATTATGAAGACAGCTATTTGATATTTCCTGTTGAGAATGAAGATGATAGGATCCATCCAAAGGATGTTATCTTTGGGATTGAGGTAGATGGTGTTCATAAGGCTTATCGTGAAGAGGACTTGAAGAGAGAGGGCAAGATAGAGGATAATGTTAATAATATTCCTGTTATTGTTGAAAGAGATGAAGCTGGAATTGTTAAGATAACGAATTCTGATAGTGGGGAAGAGATAGTTAAAGAGAGGGATTTCTGGTTTGCGTGGTACGCATTCCATCCAAGTACTTTACTTTTTGGTGGCTAAGAAAAGTATTCTATTGCGTGCCACGCATCCCGAACGAAGTGAGGATATGCATGGTATGCGTTTCACCCAGACACATTACTACATGGTAACTGAATAACAATTCTACACGCATCCAAGCGTCCCGAACGAAGTGAGGATACGCATGGTATGCTTTTCATCCTCAGACTGAACTCTTTGGAAGCTGATATTAAGCAACATTTAAATACCACAATATCCGTATTAATTAGTAATGGGATCAAAGGCATACAGTAAAAAGAGGCATACTAAAGTAATGTTTTTGGGTGGACTGATTGGGATTTTACTACTTGTTATTATCTCAATGCCTGGCAGGATTGACTTGGGAATAGGAACTGGATTCTCCAATTTAGTAGGTAACGCTTATCAAACAGAGTGTCAGATGGCGCAGACCTTTGTTGTTAAATATCATGAAGCATCAGAGCAGGCTTTGAGTAATTATGAATTATCCCAGCAAGAAGAGAATTATGGAGTCTATCTTAGCTATCTATTAGAAGCAAATGAGCAGCAGGATATTATTGATAACTGTTTAGGGAGGTGATTGGATGATAGTTGTAAAAGCAAAAATAAAGGAATATGCAAAGGTAAATGATAAATCATTGAATGTTTCAGGAGATGTTGCAGAAAAACTCAATGGAAGAATTATTTCAATGATAAAGGATGCAAGCTTGCGTGCAAAAGAGAATGGCAGGAATACCTTAATGGCTAAGGATTTTTAGTCAATCTTAGAACGTATCATGTCAATTTTTCCCTGAAGCATCTTAATTTTTACTTTATTGGCTCGCTTGTGTCTGCTTAGTCTTTTTAATTTATCCTCTAATTCTTCCAGCCTTTTTTGGATAGGATCCTCACTAGGAGTTGGAGTTGAACCACTAATTTTTTTCTCCAATGCTTTTACTCTCTTTTCATTAATCTTGTGCGAATTCAGATAGCTGCCAAGTTTTGAGTCGAGCTCAGCGATTCGGTTATGGAGCCTACCACTGTAGCCCTCTTGATCAAAAACATGCTTGATGATGGATCTCTCCTTTTCAAGCGCAATAGCAATTTTATCTTCTAGATCAGCTAATTCATCAGCAATATCTTTTGGAGAAGTTTTTGTTTTAGAGATTTTCTTAAGCTTAGTCAGCTGGTCACGGAGCTTAGTGATTGCAAATTCTCTGTCTTCGAATTTTCTAAATGCAAAACAAACATGCTTAAAGTAGTTAGTAAGCAAAGCTTTGTCAACATGGGCAAATGTAGCTGGTTCGATCATGTTAGAATAATCCTTTTTTCGGAGGAGGTGCTGGAGATGCAGTTACTCCTTGGGGCATAGGTCCTCCTGGTGCTTGCATTGGAGGGGGCATTGGTGGTGGGCCAGCAGGTGCCATCGGTGCTCCTGGAGGTCCCATCGGTGGAGCAGGTCCTGGTGCTCCAAAAGGTGGAGGAGCGCTAGGCCTTACAGGCGGAGCCATTGGTTTATCATGATGAGCTGGAGCGCTCGGATGCCCTTTTAATTCTTTCATCATATCTGCAACTGCTACTATGCCTTCAGCAATTTTTTCGTTTTGATTAAGAACATCATGGAGATTTTCTGATAAAGTGTTTACTTTTTTGAGAACTTCTTCATTATGGTCTTGCTCAGCCTTCATGCTTCTACTTGCTTCCCTAAAAATATCAATAAGACTGTTAATACTTAACTGAAGATTGTCCATTGAAGTGTGAAAAGATATGTCAGAATCGTGTTCACCTCCTTTGAGGTTCTTTAATTCATTCTTTAGATCAATTATTTCCTTGTGAGGAACTATCTCATAATCATCTTCTCCCATTTAATCCACCTCTTTTTGGATTCTACTAATTGAGATTATGGAAATAAATGTTTATAAAGGTTTGGGTTTTTTTCTTCTATTTTTAGATGAGATTTTTAGGTGGTTTACAACCGATACCTTTATAAATAACCTCAAACCCTCTAGATCTACCAAAAATATGGTAATGATCACCTCCACTTTCTAATCAATAGGCACTATACATTCGCTAGTGCTTCACTAGGAAAGAAGTATAGTGTGTACCTGAATAGCATATTCATGTATGAATGACAGTAGTTTCTAAAATGCGACCAAATAATTTCCGTTGATCCTGCGGAAGATTGCTGCTATTAGGATTCGATTTAGCCATGCAAGTTTATCTCGCAAGAGAGGCAAACTGCTCAGTAACACGTTGATAATCTGCCATTAGGTTCAGGATAACCTTGGGAAACTGAGGGTAATACTGAATAGAAGAATATATCTGGAATGATTTTTCTTTTAAAGCTCCGGCGCCTAATGATGAGTCAGCGGCGGATTAGGTTGTTGGTGAGGTAATGGCTCACCAAGCCGAAGATCCGTAAGGGCCTTGAAAGAGGGAGCCCTGAGAAGGACACTTAGACACTGGTCCTAGCCCTACGGGGTGCAGCAGGCGCGAAAACTCTACAATGCACGAAAGTGTGATAGGGGAATCCTAAGTGCTTTGCATTCGCAAGGCTTTTGCCAAGAGTAAATATCTTGGAGAATAAGTGGTGGGTCAGACGGGTGCCAGCCGCCGCGGTAACACCTGCGCCACAAGTGGGAATCATCTTTATTTGGCCTAAAGCGTCCGTAGCCGGTTAGATAAATCTTCTATTAAATCATAGAACTCAATTTTATGCAGGTAGAAGACACTGTTTAACTCGGGACCGGGAAGAGCTAGAAGTATTTGTGGGGGAGCGGTAAAATGCTATAATCCTACAAAGACTACCAGTGGCGAAGGCGTCTAGCTAGAACGGATCCGACGGTGAGGGACGAAAGCTAGGGTAGCGATCCGGATTAGATATCAGAAATTCTGCGAATTTATGAGTTTAGTCAAAAATTCTCTTCGATCGCAAGGTTTTTTTACTGAAGAGAGAAACATGATTAGACTAGCATCAGAATTTTTGACTAATTACCCGAGTAGTCCTAGCTGTAAACGCTGCGAGCAAGGTGTTGCATAATCCTGTGATTATGCAGTGTCGAAACGAAGGTGTTAAGCTCGCCGCCTGGGAAGTATGGTCGCAAGACTGAAACTTAAAGGAATTGGCGGGGGAGCACTACAAGGGGTGCGGCGTGCGGTTTAATCTAATTCAACGCAGAGAATCTCACCAGAGGCGACGGCAGAGTGAAGGTCAAGCTGAAGACTTTACCTGACGAGCCGAGAGGTAGTGCATGGCCGTCGTCAGCTCGTGCCGTGAGGTGTCCTGTTAAGTCAGGCAACGAGCGAGACCTGCACCTATAATTGCTAACAACCTATTCTTAGGAATTGAGCACATTATAGGGACTGCCCTGGAAACAGGGAGGAAGGTGCAGGCTACGATAGGTCTGTATGCTCCGAATCTACTGGGCTACACGCGCGCAACAATGGTACGGACAATGGGACACAACTCCGAAAGGAGAAGTTAATCCTCGAAACCGTACCCTAGTACAGATTGAGGGTTGCAACTCACCCTCATGACGATGGAATCCCTAGTAATCGGACGTCATCATCGTCCGGTGAATATGTCCCTGCTCCTTGCACACACCGCCCGTCAAACCAACCGAGCCGGGTTTAGATGAGTATTAGTTTATTGATTGATCCGAATCTAAACTCAGTGAGGTGGGTTAAGTCGTCACAAGGTAGCCGTAGGGGAACCTGCGGCTGGATCACCTCCATTTATTTTTTTTTTATTTTTTTTATTTTGATATTTACAAAAAAATATTTAAACACATAAAACAAACCCAAATTATTCGGTAA